>JAQGNA010000082.1 GCA_028292075.1 Rhodoferax sp.
ATTGACTTCAGCGCGGCATCGGTTTCCATCCACCAGTTCATCGATGGCACCACAGGTGTTGTCAGCGGCTTCGGCACCATTAATACGCTGAACGGCGTGGCTGGCTTTTGCTCGGGCTGCGAACTGACGTTCCAATTCGGCGGCTTCACCCCGATCAGCGGCTTGCTGCCGTCTGCCTCCGGCGGCACGATCCTGTACAAAGACGGTTTCGTGAACGTTTACGTGGACACCTCACCTGAAGCCGTGAATAACAGTGCACTCGGCATGACTACAGCTTCTACCGGAGACGGCGACTTGTGGCTTTCCTTGGCAGGGCACAACAGCATTTTGAACGGTGCATCGTTCGCCGGTACGGTAAACCTGGATTCGTTCAAAACGCTGTCCTCTTTGTCCGGCGGTGGCATCTTGGACGTAACCGGCGGATTGGCACAGACCTATCTTGACTCCAACGCCAAGAACGAAGGTTCCGACTTCGCGTTCTCAACAAGTTTCACCTCTTTCCTCCCGGCCAACTCGTTGTTGAACTCGGTTGGCACCGGTAACTTCAACGCAAAGACGGTGAACCAGGTTCCTGAGCCAAGCAGCATCGCTCTGCTCGGTCTTGGCCTTGCTGGTCTGGGCTTCGCTCAGCGCCGCCGCAACGCCGCTGCCAAGTAAGCGCTGCTTCCTTGCCTAAAATGGTCCGCCTCGGCGGGCCATTTTTTTTGCCTGTTCCGCTTAACGCTCGCCCGCTTGCATGAAAAAAATCCTGTTTGTCTGCACTGCCAATGTGTGCCGGTCACCGATGGCGCACGCCGTGGCGGCGCAACTGGTAGCGCGGCAAGGGTTGTTCAAGGCGATTCAAGTAGATTCCGCCGGAACACACGCCAGCAATGGCGCAAGCCAGCCAGACGGCAGGGCACGTACCGCGCTTGAGAAGCGCGGCTACAAGGTGTCAAAAGGAAAGTCTCGCCGCGTGGAGCCGCGGGATTTTGAGCGGTTCGATCTCATCCTTGCGATGGACCTGCAAAACCTGAAATTCTTGCAGAGCATGTGCCCTGCGAAATTTCTGCCCAAGCTCAAGTTGTTTTTGACTTCTGCCACGGGCGGCATCGAGGAAGTGCCGGACCCCTACTATGGCAACGCCGAGGGTTTCGAACGGGTGCTCGACCTTTGCGAAAGCGGCGTGTCAACTTTGCTGACAAGCCTGGCAACCTGAAGAAGAGTTGCGCAGTTGCAAAGCCCCCGTTACGGGGCTTTGCATGACTCAAAGCTTGTAGTAGTCGCGGTACCAGGCGACGAAGTTGCCGATGCCGGTCTGCACCGTGGTGCCAGGCACAAAACCAACCCACTCCTGCAACGCGTCGGTATTTGCGTAAGTGGCAGGCACATCGCCGTCCTGCAGCGGCAGCAAACGTTTTTCCGCTTTTTGCCCTAGCGCATCTTCGATGCATCCGATGAAATCGAGCAACGGCACCGGATTGTTGTTGCCGATATTGAACACGCGGTATGGCGCATTGCTGGTGGCGGGGTCTGCGGCCACGGCGTCGTACGCAGGGTTGGATTCGGCGGTGCGGTCAAGGACTCGGACCACGCCCTCGACGATGTCGTCCACGTAGGTGAAGTCGCGCTTCATGTTGCCATGGTTGAAGACGTCGATCGGCCGGCCTTCCAAGATTGCCTTGGTGAACAGGAACAGCGCCATGTCGGGCCGGCCCCAGGGGCCGTAGACGGTAAAGAAGCGCAGGCCGGTGGTCGGCAGACCATAGAGATGGCTGTACGTATGGGCCATCAGCTCGTTCGCCTTCTTCGTGGCCGCGTACAGGCTGACCGGGTGGTCAACGCTGTCGTGCTCGGAGAAAGGCATCTTGGTGTTACCGCCGTAAACGCTGGAACTCGAGGCATACACCAGGTGTTGTACCTTGGTGTGGCGGCAGCCTTCCAAGATGTTCGTAAAGCCCACCACATTGCTTTCGATATAAGCATGCGGGTTGATCAGCGAATAGCGAACGCCGGCTTGCGCGGCCAAGTGGATCACCCGATCGAACTTTTCCGCGGCGAACAGTTTGGCGATGCCTTCGCGGTCGGCCACATCCATTTGCACGAAACGAAAAGCCGCATGCGGCGTGAGCCGGTTCAGGCGACTTTGCTTCAGGGTGACGTCGTAGTAGTCATTCAGATTGTCCAGCCCCACCACTTCATCACCACGCGCAAGCAGCTTCAACGTCGCCGTCATGCCGATAAAACCGGCCGCACCCGTCACCAAAATCTTCATGAGGACCCTTCAGTATTTCTAAAAGCGGAACCGATCTTATCGTTCGGGCCACACCACGCATCAGACGCACAAACAGCAAGGAATAGGGAACGACGCCACAGGGGGCGGTCGATAGAATGACCCGGGCTTGCCCCTTGTCACCCTCATTCTGCTTCCGTTCCTGGGCAGCCTCGTCGCCGCATGCCTTCCGGCCAATGCGCGCACAACCGAGTCGGCGCTTGCCGGCCTGATCGGCCTGGCCTGCGCCGTCCAGGCAGCATTGTATTTTCCAGACGTTGCCCACGGCGGCGTCATCCAGGAACAAATCGACTGGATCCCGTCTCTTGGCTTGAATCTTGTCGTGCGGATGGACGGTTTCGCGTGGATGTTCTGCATGCTGATCCTCGGCATCGGCACTTTGGTGGTGCTTTACGCGCGCTACTACATGTCAGCCTCCGACCCCGTGCCACGCTTCTTTTCGTTTTTCCTGGCCTTCATGGGTGCCATGACCGGCGTGGTGCTGTCCGGCAATCTGATCCAGCTGGCGCTGTTCTGGGAACTCACCAGCCTGTTTTCATTTCTGCTGATCGGCTACTGGCACCACCGCAAGGACGCGCGCCGCGGCGCCCGCATGGCCCTGACGGTGACCGGTGCGGGCGGCCTGTGTCTGCTGGCGGGCCTGCTGTTGCTCGGGCACATCGTGGGCAGCTACGACCTTGCCACGGTGCTGGCCGCGGGCGAACAGGTCCGCGCCCACCCCTCGTATTTCACGGTGCTGGTGCTCGTTCTATTGGGTGCGTTGACGAAGAGCGCGCAATTTCCTTTCCATTTCTGGCTGCCGCATGCCATGGCGGCACCTACCCCGGTATCGGCGTACCTGCATTCGGCGACCATGGTGAAAGCTGGCGTGTTCCTGCTGGCACGGCTGTGGCCAGTGCTTTCAGGCACGCAGGAGTGGTTCTGGACCGTCGGCGGCGCCGGGGTCTGCACGCTGCTGATTGGCGCCTACGCCGCCATGTTCCAAAACGACCTGAAGGGACTGCTGGCGTATTCGACCATTTCCCACCTTGGACTCATCACGCTGCTGCTGGGCCTCAACAGCCCATTGGCCGCCGTCGCAGCGGTCTTCCACATCATGAACCACGCAACGTTCAAGGCGTCGCTGTTCATGGCGGCAGGCATCATCGACCATGAAAGCGGCACCCGCGACATTCGCCGGCTGAGCGGGCTGATGCGCCTGATGCCCATCACCGGCCTGCTGGCCATCATCGCCAGCGCGGCGATGGCGGGGGTGCCGCTGCTCAACGGCTTCCTGTCCAAAGAAATGTTCTTCGCCGAGACGGTGTACATCAGCGCGACGCCGCTGGTGGAATGGGGCCTGCCGGTTGCGGCCACGCTGGCCGGTATCTTCAGTGTGGCGTATTCGCTGCGTTTCACCTGCGACGTCTTCTTCGGCCCGGGCCAGGCCGACCTGCCCCGCAAGCCGCACGAGCCCCCCCACTGGATGCGCGTGCCGGTCGAATTGCTGGTGCTGGCCTGCCTCGTGGTGGGTGTGGCGCCCAATCTGTCGATCGCCCGCTTTCTCGATGCCGCCGCACTCCCGGTCGTAGGCGGTGAACTCCCTGAATTCAGTCTGCACGTCTGGCACGGCTTCAACCTTCCCTTCGTCATGAGCCTGGTCGCGATGGCGGGCGGCACCTTGCTCTACCTCTGGCTGCGCAAATACCAGGACGAGTTCGAGCACCCGCCGCTGATGCGTGCGATCGACGGCCAGCGGGCCTTCGAAAGCGCGCTGGCCTGGGTGAGCGGGTTCGGCCGGCGAAGCAAGCGGTTGCTCGGCACGCAGCGGCTGCAGCCCCAGTTGCTGTGCCTTGTCGGCGCGGCGATGCTGGCCGGCACGGCTTCGCTCTGGGGCACCGGCCTGCAATGGGGCACTCGCGCGACCTTGCCCTTGTCGCCGGCGTTCGCGCTGCTCTGGGTGGTCGGCATGGCCAGCGCCGTGGCCGCCGCTTGGCAGGCCAAGTACCACCGGCTGGCGGCGCTCACGCTCATGGGCACCGCCGGCCTCGCCACCTGCATCACCTTCGTGTGGTTTTCGGCGCCTGACCTCGCCCTGACGCAACTCGCCGTGGAAGTGGTAACCACCATCCTGATCCTGCTGGGCCTGCGCTGGCTGCCGATGCGCGTCCTGGCGCCCACTTTCGCACGGCCGCCGGTCAGCACCGCGGCGCGGCGGACCCGCGACCTGACGATCGCCGTGCTGGCTGGCTGCGGCATGGCCGTGCTCGCCTTTGCCATGATGAGCCGTCCGTTTCCGGAAGGCATCTCCACGTTCTTCCTGGAACGCGCCCAGCCGGAAGGCGGTGGCACAAACGTGGTGAACGTCATGCTCGTCGACTTCCGCGGCTTCGACACCTTCGGCGAGATCGTGGTGCTCGGCATCGTGGCGCTGACCGTCTATGCGCTGCTTCGGCGCTTCCGGCCCGCGCCCGAGACCATGCAGTTGCCACCGCAACAACGAGCGGTACCGGCCGAGCGGCCGTCCGACCTGCTGAACCCACGCCATGCACGCGACACCGCCGTCGGCTACCTCATGGTGCCGGCCCTGCTGGTGCGGCTGTTGCTGCCCCTGGCCGCCGTGGTGTCGGTCTACCTTTTCATGCGCGGCCACAACGAACCCGGCGGCGGCTTCGTGGCGGGTCTGGTGATGTCGGTGGCGCTGCTGTTGCAATACATCGTCTCCGGCACACAGTGGGTCGAGGCCCACCTCCACCTCAGACCCCGTTACTGGATGGCTGCGGGCATGCTCTGTGCCTTGGCGACCGGGCTCGGCTCGCTGCTGCTGGGTTTTCCGTTCATGACCACGCACACCGCCCACCTGCACCTGCCGCTGCTGGGCGACCTGCACCTGCCCAGCGCCCTGTTTTTCGACATCGGCGTCTTCACGCTGGTGGTGGGCGCCACCATCCTGATCCTGACGGCGCTGGCACACCAGTCGGTGCGCAGCCATCGCCACACCGCTGCGGCGGACGCCGACCGCTCCGGCGCAACGCCAGTACCCAGCCCGGCGCCGGAAGGAGCCCGCTGATGGAACTCTGGCTGTCCCTTGCCATCGGCGTGCTCACCGGCTCCGGCGTCTGGCTGCTGCTGCGCCCCCGGACCTTCCAGGTCATCATGGGCCTGGCGCTGCTGTCCTATGCGGTCAATCTGTTCATGTTCAGCATGGGGCGGCTGTCGATCGACCGGGAGCCGGTGCTGGTGCCGGGCGTGCCGCTGAACCTCATGCACTACGACGACCCGATCCCCCAGGCGCTGGTCCTCACCGCCATCGTGATCGGCTTCGCCATGACGGCGCTCTTCCTCGTGGTGATGATGGCATCGCGCGGGCTCTCGGGCACCGACCATGTCGACGGCACGGACGACGGGCCATGAGCACCTGGCCGGCGGCCTGGCCCGCATCGTTTAGCGCCCACTGGATCATTGCGCCGATCCTGCTGCCGCTCCTCACCGGCGCGGTGATGCTGCTCATGGGCGAGGAACGCCGCCGGCTCAAGGCGGCCATCAACATCGGTTCGACCCTGCTTGGCCTTTTGCTCGCCATCGGCCTGCTGCGATGGGTAGATGGCCACAGCGGCCCGGGCGGCGTGGGCGCCATCGGCAGCGTGGGCGTCTACCTGCCGGGCAACTGGCAGGCGCCGTACGGCATCGTGCTGGCGGTCGACCGGTTGTCGGCCCTGATGCTGGTGCTGGCGTCCAGCGTCGCCCTGGCTTCCGTGGTTTACGCGTCGGCGCGGTGGCACCGGGCCGGTGTGCACTACCACCCGTTGTTCCAGTTCCAGCTGATGGGCCTGTGCGGCGCCTTCCTGACGGCCGACCTGTTCAACCTGTTCGTCTTTTTCGAGATCCTGCTGGCCGCTTCCTATGGCCTGCTGCTGCATGGCTCGGGGCGGCCGCGGGTCAAGGCCGGCCTGCACTACATCGCCATCAACCTCGGCGCGTCTTCGCTGTTTCTCATTGGCGTGTCGATGCTGTACGGCGTCACCGGCTCGCTGAACATGGCGGACCTCGCCCAGAAGATTCCGCTTGTAGCCGATGCCGACCGCGGCCTGCTGCATGCCTCGGCCGCGATCCTCGCTGTGGCCTTCCTGGCCAAGGCGGCGATCTGGCCACTCAATTTCTGGCTTGTGCCCGCCTACAGCGCGGCCACGGCGCCGGTGGGCGCGTTGTTCGCCATCATGAGCAAGGTGGGCATCTACACCGTACTGCGCCTGTGGACCCTGCTGTTTTCAAGCGGGGCGGGTGCCTCGGCCGGGTTCGGGGGCGACTGGCTGATGGCCGGTGGGCTGGCCACCCTGGCGTTCGGGGCGCTCGGCATGCTCGGTTCGCAAAAACTCGGGCATCTGGCCGGTTATGCGGTGCTGGTGTCCTCCGGCACGCTGCTGGCCGCCATCGGGTTCGGGCAGGCCGGGC
>JAQGNA010000090.1 GCA_028292075.1 Rhodoferax sp.
AGAAGCTGTGCGACTTGGCCCAGCCCAGGCCGAGCCGGATGCTCAGCGCGCCCTTTCGCGCGGCGGGGTCGGTGGCGCCCGGATCGTCGGTCACGTAGAGCCCCGGAATGCCGATGCGGCCTGCGGCTCGCGTCACTTCCATCAGCGAGTTGAGCACCGTGGCGGGTGCCTCGGCCTGCGAGCCGGCATGGCCATGTCCGCGCGCCTCGAAGCCCACGGCGTCGACCGCGCAGTCGACCTCCGGCGTGCCGAGGATCTGCGCGATCTGGTCTGCCAGCGTCACGTCCTGCGACAGGTCCGCCGTCTCGAAGCCGACCTTGCGCGCATGGGCCAGCCGCACCGGATTGACGTCGCCGACGATGACCACCGCCGCGCCCAGCAGCCGGGCCGATGCCGCCGCCGCCAGGCCGACCGGACCGGCGCCGGCCACATACACCGTGCTGCCCGGGCCCACGCCCGCCGTCACCGCGCCGTGGTAGCCGGTGGGCAGGATGTCGGAGAGGCAGGTGAGGTCGCGGATCTTCTCGATCGCATGGGCGCGGTCGGGGAACTTGAGCAGGTTGAAGTCGGCGTACGGCACCATCACGTATTCGGCCTGGCCGCCGACCCAGCCGCCCATGTCGACATAGCCGTAGGCGCCGCCGGCGCGCGCCGGGTTCACCGTGAGGCAGACCCCGGTGTTCTGTTCCTTGCAGCAGCGGCAGCGGCCGCAGGCCACGTTGAACGGCACCGAGACGACGTCGCCCACCTGCAGCGTCTCCACGTCGCGTCCCGCCTCGATGACTTCGCCGGTGATCTCGTGGCCGAGCACCAGGCCCGAGGGGGCGGTGGTGCGGCCGCGCACCATGTGCTGGTCGGAGCCGCAGATGTTGGTGCTCAGCACCTTGAGGATCACGCCGTGCGCGGCGTGCCGGCCGGACGGATCGACCAGCTTCGGGAAGGGAATGGATTGCACTTCCACCTGGCCTTGGCCCAGGTAGACGACGCCGCGGTTGGTACTCATGTCGGTCTCCGTTATTTTTGAATGTTGGAAAGATCGGGCGGGTGGTGCCCGGTCAGAGGGCGAGCGCGGCCTTCACCGCCGGCAGTCCGTCCTGGCCGGCGAAGGTCTTGACGCCCTTGAGCCATCCATCGAGCATGCCGGGGTTCTTGCGCAGGTAGGCGCGGGCCGCCTCGTTCGGCTTCTGCTTGTCGAGGATGCCGAGCATCACGGCGTTCTCGATGGCGGTGGTGAACTGCAGGTTGCGCAGCAGGTTGCCGACGTTCGGGCAGCGCGCCTCATAGGTGGTTGGCACGGCGGTGAAGACCTTGGCTTCGCCGAAGTTCGGCCCGAACACGGCATCGCCGCCTTCGAGGTACTTCATCTTCAACTGCACGTTCATCGGATGCGGCTCCCAGCCGAGAAACACGATGGCCTTGTTGCCACGGGCCGCGCGCTGCACCTCGGCCAGCATGCCGGCCTCGCTCGACTCCACCAGCTTGAAGCCCTTGAGGCCGTATTCGTCCTTGTCGATCATGCCCTGCATCAGCGCGTTGCCGTCGTTGCCCGGCTCGATGCCATGCAGCTTGCCGTCGAGCTCCTTGCGGAACCTGGCGATGTCGGCGAACGACTTGAGCCCCTTGTCGTACAGCACGGCCGGCACGGCCAGCGTGTACTTGGCGCCCACCAGATTGGGCTGCTCCAGCACCTTCAACTGGCCCGCCTTCAGGAAGGGCTCGATGATCGGCGTCATGCTGGGGCTCCAGTACCCGAGGAAGGCATCGATCTGCTTCGACTTGAGCCCGGTGAAGGTGATGGGCACCGAGGCGATGGTCACGGTGGGCCGGTAGCCCAGTCCTTCCAGCACGACCGAGGCCAGGCCGGTGGTGGCGGCGATGTCGCTCCAGCCGACGTCGGCAAAGCGCACGTCCTGGCACGCCGCCTCTTCGGCACGCAAGGGCCCGGCATGGATCAGGAGGGCCGACAACGAGACAGCGAGCAGGGTGGTTTTCGAATGCATGGGCCGGTCCTTGTGATGGTGTTGCAGCGGTTGGCAACCCATGCACTTTCCCAGTTTGCGTTGGCGCGACTTGGCTGGAAACGACGCGAAATGGTCCGCCTGCGGCAAGCCCTGCAAGGCCTGCCGCAGCCTTCTGGTCGCATGCCGCCCACATGTCGGCCGCGGCTGATATTGCGTCGTGCCAAGGCGGTCCGTCGGGCACCTCGCACTCAACAATGAACGCGTAGGTTGCGTGGCTGGCAGGTGCCCCGCATGCAAGCGACGGAGCTCGTCCGCCTACGGTGGCCCAGGCCGCTTCTTGAACCAACCGCACGGAGATCCCATGAAAAAAACCATCCTTGCCGTGGCGGCGCTGAATGTCTTCGGCATTGCCAGCGCGCAATCCTCGGTCGCGCTGTATGGCGTCATCGACACCAGCATCATCGTCACCAAGGCGAACGTCGCCAATGGAACGCGCATCGAGAGCCTGTCGCAGCCCGGCATGGTGAGCGGTTCGTTCTACGGCTCGCGTTGGGGCCTGCGGGTGAACGAGGAACTCGGCGGCGGTCTGTCGGCCATCGCCAACATCGAGTCGGGCTTCGACAGCACGACCGGTGCTTCGGCCCAGGGCGGCCTCTTGTTCGGACGGCGGGCGGTCGTGGGGCTGGAGGGTGGCTTCGGCTCGGTCACGGTGGGGCGGAACGCGAGTTCGTTCGACGATGTGGCGTCCGACCACGCCATGATGCTCGCCTCGATCTTCGACCCGAGCAACACCAACAACGGCAACGCTGCGGCCACAGCCGGCGGGCTTAACACCGCTGCCAATGCGGCGGCGTTCATGGACCGCAATTCGAGCTGGGTCGGCTACTCGACCTGGTTCAGCAACAGCGTGAAGTACGTGAGCCCGACTTTCGGCGGCTTCTCCGGTTCGGCGATGTATGCGTTCGGCGAGGACAAGAAACCGGCCACCGCGTCAACGCCGGCCGTGGGTGCCAGCCGCAGCATCTCTGGTTACCTCAAGTACGTGAACGGGCCGGTGCTGGTGTCGGCCGGCTACCAGTCGGAAGCCTTCGGACGCACCGCCACGCAGAAGCCGCGGCTCGAGAACGTGATGCTGAGCGGGGTCTACGACTTTGGACCCGTGCGCTTTGGCATGGGCCTAGGCCGAGCCAGCTACAAGGACGTGGCGGCGCCGGTCCTGGTCGGTCAGCCATTGCCGTTGGCGGGCTCGTTCGCCGCGCAGAAGGAATGGAGCCTGAGCGTGGCGGTGCCCGTGGGCGCGGCCACTTACAGCGCCGGCTATGCGCAGTCGAAGGGCGACACCTTGGGCAAGTCGTCCGGGCTCGGCGTGCAGGCCATGTACGCGTTGAGCAAGCGCACCACCTTGTATGCAGGGGCGCAGAGCACCAAGGTCTATGACAAGCTGGCCTCGCAGATCACCAGCGGCACGATGGTCGGGTACACGGCCAACGCCAGCAGCATCGGCCGGGTGACCAACGTGGGCCTGGGCATCGTTCATAACTTCTGAGCGCGTTTTTCAACCCGGTTTCTCAAGGTGACCTGTGACCGTCATTTTGGGGCCGGGGTTGAAGGCCGGCCCCGGCGGGCATTAACTTCAAAAATTCGCGGCAGAGTCTGAAAATCGCGTTTTATTTGGACGAATTAATCGGGCGTTCAATATCTTAAGTGCACGAATAACGCGTGCTTCATCGCCAATGAAAAGGCCCCGAATCGTTTGTACAAGTTAATCGACTTGTGCCGTTTCATCGCCCAGGCGATCACCCGGCTTCGCACCAGAGCGCCGCCAGGCATGCTGGCGGCAGCGGCCCGCCACTCAGGCCGCGGCCATCTCGCGTGGCGGCGCGGCCTTGCCCGAGCGCCGTGCATCGCGAGCTCGGCCGCTGGTGGTTGCGGTGTTGGTGGTGGCGATGGGGTCCAGCGTGTTTGCTGCCATGGGCGGAAGCCCCCTTGCCGCGCCTTGGGCCTTGGCAACCGGCGCAGCCGTCGCGCTGCGGCGGCGCTCCTCGCTGGGCGAATGGCCGAACAGGCCGCGGTAGGCCTTGCAGAAGTGCGAGGACGACTGAAAGCCGCAAGCCACGGTCACCTGCATGATCAGCTGGCTGCTGTGGGTCAGCAGTTCCTGGGCCCGGCGCAGGCGAAGGTTCATGTAGTACTGCGCCGGATTGAGCTTGAA
>JAQGNA010000115.1 GCA_028292075.1 Rhodoferax sp.
TTTGACGTTGTGGCGTTCCGAAGCCAGCTTAAGTGGGTCTTAAGACGGCGGCGACAGGTTGCCGCCCGCCTGCTGCGGTGGGGCGACCGGGCTACGATGCGCGCTTCTCAGACATCATTGAAGTTGAACCATGAGCGTGTCCCCGCTGTCCTCCGTGTCGTCGCTGTCTTCCCGATCCGCCGAATTCCGCGGCCAGATGGCGAAGGTATGGGCACTGTCCTTGCCGTACTTCAAGTCGGAAGACCGGTGGAAGGCCCGGGCCATGCTGGCGGGCATCATTGCGCTGAACCTGGCGGGCGTCTACCTGCTGGTGCTTTACAACAACTGGTATCGGCTGTTTTACGACGCCCTGGAAAACAAGAACCAGCCGGTGTTCTGGGTGCAGCTGGGGCGCTTCACCTACATCGCCTTCGCGATGATCATTCTTGCCGTCTACAAGTTCTACCTGACGCAGCTGCTCGAGGTGCGCTGGCGCGCCTGGATGACCCGCCACTACCTCGGGCGCTGGCTGGCCAACCACGCCTTCTACCACCTGGAGCTGGCCCGCTTCTCGGCGCCGGACGCTGGCCAGCATGTGCCGTCTGCCACGCCGGACAACCCTGACCAGCGCATCCAGGAAGACCTGAACCTGTTCACCACCTACACCATCTCGCTTTCCATGGGGCTGTTGAACGCCGTGGTGACCCTGGTGAGCTTCGTCGGCATCCTGTGGAGCCTCTCGGGGGAGTTCGCCTTCAGCCTGAACGGCAGCCAGTACGTCATTCCGGGTTTCATGGTGTGGATGGCCGTGCTCTATTGCGTGGTGGGGAGCGTCATCACCCACTACATTGGCCGGCCGCAGATTGCGCTCAACTTCCAGCAGCAGCGCTACGAGGCGGACTTCCGCCACCACATGGTGCGCGTGCGGGAGTACAGCGAGTCGATCGCGCTCGACAAGGGCGAGGCGGTGGAGCGCAAGCAGCTCGATCTGCGCTTCGGCAGCGTGCTGGTCAACTACCTCGCACTGCTCAAGGCGCAAAAGCGGCTGATCTGGTTCAACAGCTTCTTCGGCCAGGCGGCGGTGGTGTTCCCGTTCATCGTGGCCGCGCCGCGCTTCTTCAGCGGGGCCATCCAGCTCGGCACGTTGATGCAGATCTCGTCGGCGTTCGGCCGTGTCCAGGATTCATTGAGCTGGTTCGTCGACAACTACAGCAACCTCGCGGCCTGGCGCGCCACGGCAGACCGGCTGACCAGCTTCGAGGACAACATCCGCGCCCGTGAAGCCGCGTCCGTTGGTGCCGAGGTGCTTGCCCCTACGGCGGCGGGCGGCTTGGAAACCCAAGACCTGCAACTCGCGCTCCCCGGTGGCCAGGTCCTGCTCGAAGGGCTGAACCTGCATGCGACGCCAGGCGACAGCGTGCTGGTCAAGGGGCCGTCGGGCAGTGGTAAATCGACACTGTTCCGCGCCCTGGCCGGCATCTGGCCCTTCGCGCACGGGCGTGTCGCCTTGCCTGGCGGCACGATGTTCATTCCGCAGCGGCCCTACTTCCCCGACGGCCCGCTGCGAGACGCGTTGGCTTACCCCATGCCGGCGAGCGATTACACCGACGAGGCACTGCACCAGGCCCTGGCCGATGCCATGCTGCCGGCGCTCGCGGCGCGACTCGACGAATCCGACGCCTGGAGCCAGAAGCTTTCGGGTGGCGAGCAGCAACGGCTGGCGGTGGCCCGGGTGTTCCTCAAGCAACCTCGCTGGATCTTTGCCGACGAGGCCACCAGCGCGCTCGACGAGGCGGGTGAGCAGGTGATCTACCAGCGGCTGGTGGACCATGTTCAAAAGGCCGGCGGGGCACTGGTGTCGATCGCGCACCGCCCAGCGGTGGCGAAATTCCATGGCCGGCGCTGGAACATCGAGCCCCGGGGGGAGGGCGGGGGCACGCCGTTCAAACTGGTGGAAGAGGTGGCCTGAAACGGACCGTCAGGCGCGGTGGTGGGTGCCGCCCGGTGCGGTGGCCAGAAGCGCCTAGACGCTGTTGCTCTTCTTGACCGAGGGGTCGGCGTAGGTCAGCGGGCCGTCGGCGGCGTTGGCCGCCTTTGCGGGGTTGAGCGCCTTGTTGGCGCCGTCCACCACGTCGATCGCCTGCCCGCCGGCCCGCCATAGGTTCTGCAGAAAGTCGAGCAGTTTCTTGGAGATTGGCTCAGCGGGTGGCTCAGGCGGCTTTTCCTCTGCAGCCTTGACCTTTTCGGTCCAGTCCTTGGAGGGCGAATCGGTGGCGTCTGAAGGCTGGTCCGGCCCGGGCATCTTGCCGGTGTCGACCTGGCGGGCAGCCTCCGTGGGGGAAGGCGCCGAGGCCTTGCCGGCGCCAGCGATGCCAGAATTGCCACCAAGGCCAATGCCACCCAAAGCGGCCGTCTTGCCACCGTCGCTGGCGGTGCTGTAGATGTCTTCTGCGCTGACCGGCTTGCCGGCTGTGCCCGCAACACCTGCCGGGCCTGCACCGGCCAGTGGGTTGGCGGCGGCCTTGGCTTCCGCCGCCTTTTCCTGCTTCACGATCTCGTCAAACGCAGAGGAGATCTCGATCTTGACCGAAGGCTCGGGCTGGCCCACGGCGCGCTGGATGGCCGTGGTTTCCTTGCGGGAAGCACGCGGCTCGCCTGCGGCGTTGGC
>JAQGNA010000153.1 GCA_028292075.1 Rhodoferax sp.
TGCGCGCCGTAGCTGGCGCGAACGGTGCGGGCCATCTCGAAGATGGCGATCTCGTGCCGCGTGTGGTCGGAATAGCTGGCGCCCACCACCCGCAACGGGCGCGCATCGTTCAAGAGGCGCAGCAGCAACTCGCGCTTGGCAGCTTCGTCCAGCGCCGAATAGCCCGACTCGACGCGGGCCACGCTCAGCAGTTCGGCCACTACCTCTTCATGCTTGTCGGAGCTCTGGCGCAAGTCGACCGTGGCCAGGTGGAAGCCGAACACCTCGACCGCGCGGATCAGCGGATGCAGGCGTTCGGCGGCCAGCGGTGCGCCGTGGTTGGCAATGAGCGACGTCTCGATGGTGCGCAGATCGGCCAGAAAATCTTCGGCCAGCAGGTAGGCATTCTGTGGCGCGACGGCATGTCGCGCGGCCTCGCCGCCGGTCAGGTCCTTCAGGGTGGCCGCAAGGCGTGCGTACATGCCGGTGAGCGCAAGCCGGTAAGGTTCATCCTGGCGGTGCATGCTGGTGTCGGGCGAGCTCTTGGCCAATGCCTTGAGCTCGGGTGACATGGTCACCAGCCCGCCCGAGAGCGACAGCTCGCCGCCAAGGTAGTGCACCTCGGTGAGGTAGTGGCGCAGCGCCACCTCGGACTGCCGGCGCAGCGCGTATTCCAGCGTTTGCGCGCTGACGTTGGGGTTGCCGTCGCGGTCGCCGCCGATCCACTGGCCCATCCGCAGAAAACTGTGCACCGGCTGGTTGCCAAGCTCGCGTTCCAGCTCGGCATAGAGCTTGGGAATCTCGCGCAGGAATGTGGCTTCGTAGTAACTCAGCGCGTTTTCGATCTCGTCGACCACGGTGAGCTTGGAGAACCGCAACAGGCGGGTCTGCCAGAGCTGCGTGACGCGTGCACGCAATTGAGCCTCATTGGCGGCCAGCTCGCGCGGTGAAAGCGCGTCCTTGCCGCCACTGGCCAGCATGGCCCTGGCCTTGACCTCGTCGCGGGCGGTGAGCAACTGCGCGATGTCGCGTTCGGCGTCGAGGATGCTCTTGCGCTGCACTTCGGTCGGGTGGGCGGTGAGCACCGGCGCCACGTAGCTGTGCGCAAGCGTCTGCGAAATGGTCTTGGGCGAGATGCCGGCCCAGCGCAGGCGCGCCAGCGCGACCTCGATGCTGCCCTCCTGCGTGTCGCCGGCGCGTTCATGAACGGCACGACGGCGGATGTGGTGGCGGTCCTCGGCCAGGTTGGCCAGGTGGCTGAAGTAGGTGAAGGCGCGGATCACGCTCACGGTCTGGTCGCCGCTCAATCCCTTGAGCAGCTTCTTCAAAGCCTTGTCGGCTTCGGCGTCCGCATCGCGGCGAAAGGCAACCGACAGCTTGCGAACCTGCTCGATCAGGTCGAAGGCGGCAACGCCCTCCTGCTCGCGGATCACGTCGCCCAGGATGCGCCCCAGCAGCCGGATGTCTTCCACCAGGGGCCGCTCGTTGTCCTTGGCGCGGGCTCCAGGGCGGATCGGCGTGGACGCCGACGATGTTGCTGGCGAATTCGCCGGGCGCTTGGCGCCGAGTTCCGGGTCTGCCGTGGTCATGCGAGAAGCTTCCTGAGAGGCGATGGGACTGAAGTGGCTGCGCCGGAAACAGCTGCCTCGGCCACGATGGAGGCGCGGCCGCACAGCCCTCGCCAGGCAATGGATGGGCGACCCCATGCTAGCATTGACCATCCCCTTTTCAGGGCCTTTAGATTACCAACAGGTTACCGGTTTTGAGCTCACTTGCACCCCTGCGCATCGTCATCGCCACGCGCGAAAGCCGCCTGGCCCTGTGGCAGGCTCACCATGTCCAGGCACGGCTCGAAGGCCTTGGCCATGAGGTCACCTTGCTGGGCATGACCACCCGCGGCGACCAGATCCTCGACCGCAGCCTGAGCAAGGTCGGCGGCAAGGGCCTCTTCGTCAAGGAACTCGAGATCGCGCTCGAGGAAGGCCGGGCCGACATCGCGGTGCATTCGCTGAAGGACGTGCCAATGGACCTGCCCGAAGGCTTCGTGCTGGCCTGCGTTCTGGAGCGCGAGGACCCGCGCGACGCCTTTGTCTCCAACCGCTACGCGACGCTGCAGGAAGTGCCGGACGGCGGTGTCATCGGAACGTCGAGCCTGCGCCGCACGGTGCTGTTGCGGGCGCTCCGGCCCGACCTCCGCATCGAGCCGTTGCGCGGAAACCTCGACACCCGCCTGCGCAAACTCGACGAAGGGCAGTTCGACGGCATCGTGCTGGCCGCGGCCGGCCTGATGCGCCTGGGCCTGGACGAACGCATCCGCACCGCCTTCGACCCGGTGGCCATGCGGCCCGCGGCCGGCCAGGGCGCGCTTGGGATCGAGGTGCGTGCCGACCGACACGACCTGATCGCCGCCCTCGCGCCGCTCGCCCACGCACCCACCTCCCAGGCCGTCGCGGCCGAGCGCGCGGTCAGCCGCGCCATGGGCGGCAGTTGCTCCATGCCGCTGGCGGCCTACGCCTGGTGGGATGGCGACACCCTCCAGCTTGACGCCGCCTGGGGCGAGACCGAAGGCCCCGGCCCGCTGGTCACCGCCTCCGGGCGCGCCGCCGTCACCGACATTGCCAGCGGCGCGGCGCTTGGTGAACGGGTGGTGGCTCAGCTGCGCGCCAACGGCGCACACTGAGCCAGCGCAAGCCGGCGTTCCCCTCATTCCTACTCACTGCACTGCGCCTCCCTGCTGCACCGAGCCACGCCGCGTTGTCCCATTCCACCGTCATGCGAGCGCCGTCCGTTGCAGCCGTCATCGTCACCAGGCCGCAGGCCGATGCAGTGCGTTGGGTCGACGCGTTGCGGCAACGCGGGTTCGCCGCCGAGGCATTGCCGCTGATCGACATCGCCCCGGCCAGCGATCCGGCGCCAGTCAAAGCCGCCTGGCAAGCGATCCACAAGTACAAGGCGCTGATGTTCGTCAGCGGCAATGCCGCCGAGCATTTCTTCGCGCTTCGACCAGCATGCCTCGCAAGCAGCGCAACTCACCCCAACGGCTTGCAGGCCGCAGCCGCTGCAAACGACGCTCCTGTATCGCCGGGCAAGCGCCTTGTTGCGCGCTGCTGGGCCACCGGGCCCGGCACGCTAGCGGCACTGCGCCAGGCCGGGCTCGAAGCCGCTTCCATCGACGCACCGGGCGTTCACTCAGGGCAGTTCGATTCGGAAGCGCTATGGCAGGTGGTCGGGCCGACGGTCACGGCGGGTGACCGCGTGCTGGTCGTGCGCGGCGGCGCGCCCGGCGGCGCGAGTGCCGGCCGCAACTGGTTCGCCGAGCAACTGGTGGCGCACGGTGCCGAGGTCGACTTCGTGGTGGCGTACGAACGGCATCTGCCACGCTGGTCCACCGGCCAGCTGGAACGCGCGCGCAGCGCGACGCAGGACGGCTCGGTGTGGCTGCTGAGCAGCTCCGAGGCCATCGGCCACCTGCGCCACACACTCCCCGAAGCAGCGCTGGCCGGTGCCCGTGCGGTGGCCACACATCCGCGCATCGCCAGGGCCGCGCGAGAGGCGGGCTTCGGTGTTGTTTGCGAGTCACGGCCCACCTTAGACGACGTAGCCGCATCGATAGAATCGCTCGCATGAATGCTGAGTTGCCCATCGAGCCGGCGTCACTCCCTCCGGGATCGACGGCGAGCACCACGCCTGCCATGCCGCCGCGCGGCGCCGGCCGTGCGGCGGTATGGGTCGTCGGCGCCATTGCGCTTCTGTCGCTGGCCGGCAATGTTCTCCTGTGGCAGAAACTCTCCACCATTCAGGAACACCTGGCCCGCCAAAGCGCCGACGCCGGCGCCCAGGCCGTTGAAGCCCGCACCACGGCACGCCAGGCGCAGGACCTCGCCCGAGACATCGCGGCGCGCCAGGCGGTGTCGGACGCCAGACTGAGCGAAGCCACCCTGCAGCGCACGCAGCTGGAAGAGCTGATGCAAAGCCTCTCCCGCTCGCGCGACGAAAACCTCGTCGTCGATCTCGAATCGGCGCTGCGTTTGGCGCAGCAACAGGCCCAGCTTTCGGGCAGCGTCGAACCCCTGCTGGCCGCGCTCAAGACCGCCGACGAACGCATCGTGCGTGCTGCCAACCCAAGGCTCACGCCGCTGCAGCGCGCCATCGCTCACGACATCGACCGCATCAAGGCAGCCAGCGTCACAGACACGCCCGGCTTGCTCGTCAAGCTGGACGACCTCGTGCGGCAGGTTGACGAGTTGCCCACGCTCAACGCATTGCTGCCCCTTGGTCCTACCACCGGCGCCACGCCAGCGCCAGCGCAGGTGCCAGCGGTGTGGTGGCACCGCGGTCTCGACATCGTCTACCAGGAAGCCCGAAAGCTGCTGCGCGTGAGCCGCATCGACCGGCCCGAGGCCGCATTGCTTTCGCCCGAGCAGACGTTCTTTCTGCGCGAGAACCTCAAGCTCAAGCTGCTCAACGCGCGGCTCGGCCTGCTGGCGCGGCAGATGGAATCAGCCCGCAGCGACCTGGCCGCGGCCGATGCCATGCTCAACAAATACTTCGACCCGGCTTCCCGCAAGACGCAAACCACTTCCGGACTGCTCTCCCAGGTGCAGGGCCAGATGAAAACGGTGGAACTGCCGCAGGTGAGCGAGACGCTGGCCGCCCTGGCCACGGCCGCCGCAGGGCGCTGAGCATGCGCGCGATCGCCTGGCTTCTGGCGCTGTTCGGCGCGGCGGTGGCGGTGGCCCTGTTGGCCGGAAACAACCAGGGCACGGTCACCCTGTTCTGGCCGCCCTACCGCATCGACCTTTCACTCAACCTGGTGCTGCTGCTGCTGGTTGGCGGCTTCGTCGTGCTGCACCTGGCGCTGCGGGCACTGGCCGCCCTGTTTTCCATGCCCCAGCAGGCCCGCCGCTGGCGCGTCCAGCAGCGCGAACGGGCCATGCACGCATCGCTGCTCGACGCCTTGTCGCATTTGTTGGCCGGCCGCTTCCTGCGGGCGCGCAAGGCCGCTGAGACGGCGCTTGGCCAGGAGCAAGCGCTCACCGCCAGCGGCCACCACCTGGCCCATGCCGACAAGCTGCGCGCCATGTCGCACCTGGTCACCGCCGAAAGCGCACAGGCCCTGCAGGACCGCACCACCCGCGACGAGCATCTGCTGCTGGCGATCGAACACACCGCCCACCGCGACGCCCAGGAAACCCGCGAAGGCGTGCAGTTGCGCGCGGCCCGCTGGGCCCTGAACGACCGCGACGCGCATGCTGCGCTGCAGTGGCTGGACGCCCTGCCGCAAGGCGCAGCCCGGCGCACGCTGGCGCTGCGCGCACGCCTCAAGGCGACCCGACTGGCGCGCCAGACGCTGAGCGCGCTAGAAACAGCGCGGCTGCTGGCCAAGCACCGCGCGTTCTCCGAAAGCGGCGCCCAGAGCCTGCTGCGCGGGCTGGCCATGGAACTCATCAATGACGCGCACGACCCGGCCCAGCTGCAACGTGCCTGGGCCCAGCTCGACGCGGTGGAGCGCCAGATGCCAGAAGTGGCCATCCACGCGGCGCAGCGGCTGGCACAACTCCAGGGCGACGCGGCGCAGGCCCGCCAATGGCTGCTGCCGATCTGGGAGCGCCGCATTGCGCAACCCGAAAGCTGGAGCGACAGCCAGTCCATCAAGCTGATCCGCGCGCTGGAAGCCGGCTTTGCGGCGTCAGACGACCCGATCGACCTGCCGTGGCTGCACCGCATCGAAGAAGCCCAGCTGCGCCATGGCCGCGACCCCAATCTGCAATACCTGGCCGGCATGGCCTGCCTGCGGCACCAGCTGTGGGGCAAGGCCCAGCAACTGCTCACCCAGGCCCTGCAGAATTTGAAAGACCCCGGGCTGCAGCGCAGCGCCTGGCGGGCGCTGGCCACTCTGGCCGAGCAACGCGACGACCACGACGCAGCGCGCGAGGCGTACAAAAGGGCTGCGACGGTTTGAACGTTTGCGTCGCCGCGACACCGGCGGCGGGTTCGGCAGGTGACGGATGGCACCACACTCCAGGTTGAAACTTCGGGTGACGGCTCGCTCGCCGAGGCTGACTTTCTGCGGGTCTGATCAACGCCTCGTCAGAATCGCCGGTCTCATCTCATTGCTCCGCAGCCATCCGACCTCGGCTGGGCACCATTCACCATTCGAGGTTGATAGGACCGCTAAACGACGAGCGCTTGGGCTCTTCGCAAGCTGTCTGCCATGTTTGTTCAACCGGCACCGTTAACCGTTCGCCCTGCAAGCGACAAGCGGCACAGCTGACTTTGGCAAGGCATGGTCGGCACCTCGACCACCCCTCGGCGTGCCTGCCCTGACGCTGGCGGTGCACCGCACTAACCGGGCTGCCGGCATCTGCGTCGCTCCAGGGTCAAGGCAAAAAAATGGACCCGAAGGTCCATTTTTCATGCTGCATACCGCTTCAGAACGGCAGTTTCATGTCACGCAGATCGCGCTTGGTTTCCACCAGCACCAGCGGCTCGGTGTCGATCACCACCGCGGGCGGGCGCTCGCGGGGAACGTGCGCCGGCAACGGCTCGGCCGCGATGGCTGCCTGGATGGCAGCGGCGCGTTCGACGTTGGTGCCGACCCACTGCAGGCCCGAGCTTTGCGCCACTTCGGCCAGCTCGTCAAGCGGCAGCACGAAGGCCGCAGCCTTGGGCATGACGCTGACTTCGGCGACGGGTGCGGCAGCAGGCTGGGGACGCTCGGTCCGCGGCGCGACCGGCGCGACCGATACAGCCGGCGCGGGAACAACCGCTGCAGCAGGCGCCGGTGCCATCGGTGCGACCAATGGCGCAGGTGCAGCAGCAGCGACGGTGGCCGGCGCAGTCGCAGGCTCGGCCGCGGCAGCAGACAGCAGCGCTTCGTTCGGGACGAAGGCCGCTGGCGCCTGGCTGGCCTCGCCCTCACCGCCTTCACGCGGCGCACGGTCCTTGCGGTCACGGCCATAGCGGTCGCGCGAACGCTTCTCGCGGCGCGGTGCCAGGCTGCCGTCGGCGCCAGGGGCACCTTCGCCAGCTTCGGCTCGGTCCGTGCGGTCGCCCGGTTCTTCTGACGCGGGCGCCGCCTCGGCCATTGCGGCGGCATCGCCTCCGAGACCCGTCAGCGCAGGCTGTGCCGGCGACGACGTCACGTTGAAGTACGACGGACGCTCAGGACGGGCCACCGGCTCGACCGCTTCGCGCTCGGCGAAGGTTGGTGCCGCATCGGCGCCAACAGCGGCAACCGCGGCGTCGGGACGGGCTTCGCCCTCTTCCCGCGGGCCACGCTCGCCGCGGCCGCGACCGCCACGACCGCCGCGCTCACCGCGCTCGCGGCCTTCTGGACGATCGCCACGATCGCCACGATCACTGCGCTCGCCACGTTCGCCGGCCTGACGGGGTTCGCGCTCGGTGCGTGGCTCCTGGCCAGACGCTTCGGCCAGTGGCGCGCCAGCTTCCTGGCCATTGCCCAGAGCTTCCGGGGACAAGGCTGCACCATCGGCATCCTGTCGTGGACGCGCCGGGCGCTCGCTGCGCTCACCACGTTCGCCACGTTCGCCACGTTCACCACGACCTCGGCCGTTCCGACCGCCTGGTGCCTGCTGCGCTTCGTCGCCGGCGCCGACCGCTGGACGGCTCTGGCCTTCGATCCGCTCCGGACGCTC
>JAQGNA010000164.1 GCA_028292075.1 Rhodoferax sp.
CTTGCGTTGGCGATCGATCTCGCCGGCAATGCGCTCCGGTGCGCTCAGGTCGTCCCACAGCGTGTCGATCTTGTTCAGCACCACCAGGCGGGCATGCGCGTGGGTTGCTTCGCCACTGAGGTGCTCCCGCCAGACGGCCAGGTCCGACCGGGTGACACCGGCGTCGGCCGCGAGGATGAACACCACGGCATGCGCCTGCGCGATCAGGTTGATGGTGAGCTCGGGCTCGGCGCCCACCGCATTGAGACCGGGGGTGTCGACGATGACCAGCCCCTGCTGGAGGAGCGGATGGGCGATGTTCACCAGGGCATGGCGCCAGCGCGGCACTTCGACCCGCCCGCCGGCGTCGACCAGCGGGTTGTCGTCCGGCAGCTCGTCGTGCCAGAAGCCCAGGGAGCGCGCTTCCTCGATCGGCACGCTGCGGACTTCCGTCACCTTGGTGAGGGCACCGGCCAGTTGCACCGGGTCGTGCACGTCCAGCGCCAGCTGGGTCCATTCGTCGGGGGCCAGCCGCCAGTCCATGAGCGATCGCGGGTCGAGACGCGAGGTGATGGGCAGCAGGCGCAGGCTGGGCGGCAGTGCCGGGTCGAAACCCAGTTCGGTCGGGCACATGGTGGTGCGGCCGGCGCCAGCGGGCATGATGCGGCGCCCATAGCTGGCGAAGAACAGCGCGTTGATCAGCTCCGACTTGCCGCGAGAAAATTCGGCCACGAAGGCAACGCTGACCTTGTCGCTGCGCATCTGGTCTTCGAGCCGGCGCAGCCGCTCCTGGACGGCCGCGTCCATCAGGCCGTGCTCGTTCATCCAGGCGGACAGAAGCTTGAGTCGCAGCGCGAACTCGCGTCGCCAGGCGCCGTACTGGCCAAATTGCTCGTTGAAGGAAGTAGCCACTAGGGGAGGTTCAAGCTGCAGAAGGAAAACATGGAACAGGGAACAAGGGCGCCAAAGCAGCGACCCGCCAAAATATAGCAGGCCATGCCTTCGGGCCCCACAGAGCGGCACCGAGGCCAGGCGCCATGCCAGCGACGAAGGAAGGCACGGGCAAAGACCAGGGCTTCAACGTTTCTGGCACTGCGGGCAGAAATAGGTGGACCGCTGCCCCTGGCGCAGCCACTGGATCGGGGTGGCGCAGATTCTGCAAGGCTCTCCCTGGCGGTCATAAACCATGGCTTCGAGCTGGAAGTAGCCGGTCTGCCCTTGTGCGTTGGAGAAGTCTCGCAGCGTGCTGCCGCCTTTCAAGACGGCCCTGGCCAGCACCTCTCGCACCGCGGCGTGCAGCTTTGCGATGCGCGGCCGGCTCAGGCTGGCGGCTCGTGCCGCGGGGCGGATGCCGGCCAGAAACAGCGCCTCCGAAGCATAGATGTTGCCCACACCCACCACCACTTCGCCCGCAAGCAGCACCTGCTTGATCGGTGCCTGCCGCGCGCGCAGCCCGGCCTGGAACTTCGCCAGGTCGAAGGCATCGCCCAAGGGCTCCATGCCCAGGCGCCCGAGCAGCTTGACCGCGGCGGGGGCCGCCTCGTCGGCGGCATGCACCACCGCACCGAACCGGCGCGGATCGTTCAGTCGCAGGATGCCGCGGCTGGTGGCCAGGTCGAAGTGGTCGTGCACTCCCGGCGGCGCCGCCTGCGAGGCGAAGCTCAGGCTGCCCGACATGCCGAGGTGAATCAGCAGCAGGCCTCGGTCCAGGTCGAGCAACAGGTACTTGCCGCGCCGCCGGACGTCGAGCACTCGCTGGCCCACCAGGTCGTCCGGGTCGCAGCCCAGCGCCCAGCGCAGCGGCTTGCCCATGGCGGCGGACAGGATCTCGGCGCCGGCGATGCGGTCGGCAAAACTGAGGCGGGTGACTTCGACTTCAGGTAATTCGGGCATTGAGCGTGCAATAGAGACAGATGCGGAAGGTCAACCGCCCTTATTTGGGCATGTTGCGCACAGATAAAAGAGAACACAGGGAGGAGCCCATCCAAAGGGTGGCTGTGATCCGCCCGCTTGTAAAGCCCCGGCAAAGCCTGGGCAAAGGCTGGGCCTATGCTGACGCAGACGCCCCAGCGGCCCGCCCGGCGTCTGTCATCAGGTATTGCCCTTGGATTATTATGGGTCGATGAAGCGATTCCAACGATTGGCCCACCATGGCCTGGCCGCCCTGGCGCTGGCCGCGAGCGTCACCTGCCTGCAGGCCCAGACCGCCCCCAAGCCCGAGGCCGACGCGACTGACGAGCCCGCCATCCATTCCGCCATGACGGCCGAATTGTTCTACGAGCTGCTGCTCGGAGAGCTGAATCTGAGTGGCGGCGAGCCGGGCAACGCCTATTCGCTGATTCTGGACAGCGCCCGCAAGTCGGACGATCCGCGCCTCTATCAGCGCGCCGTTGAAATCGCGCTGCAAGCCCGCTCCGGCGACGCCGCCTTGCAGGCCGCCACGGCCTGGAGCAAGGCGCAGCCTGAGTCGCGCGAGGCAAACCGTTATCTGTTGCAGATCCTGATCGCCCTGAACCGCGTGCAGGACACGGCCGAGCCGCTGCGCAACGACCTCGGCATGGTACCGGTGATGGAGAAGCCGCTGGCCTTCGCGTCGATTCCGCGCACCTATGGGCGCGTCAGCGACAAGAAGCTTGCTGCCAGCGTGGTCGAACAGGCGCTCGGACCTTACCTGCAGGATCCCGCCGTCGGTGCCGCGGCCTGGACCACCGTGGGCCGCATGCGGCTCCTCGCGGCCGACACCTCCGGCGCGCTCGAGGCGGCCCGCCGTGCCCAGGACATCGACCCCAAGTACGAAGGCCCCGTGATGCTGGCCCTCGAGATGATGGGCCCGCAGACGCCGCTGGCAGAAATGCTCGTCAGGCAATACCTCGACGGCCAGCCGGTGCCCGAGCTGCGCATGGCCTATGCCCGCGTGCTGCTCGATGGGTCGCGCAATACCGAAGCCAGCGAACAGCTCGCCCGCCTCACCAAGGACAGGCCCGACTTCGCCGAAGGCTGGCTGGTGCTTGGCAGCCTGCAGGCGCAGGACAACCAGCTGCGCCCCGCCGATACCTCGCTGCAGCGCTACCTCACGCTAGCCCAAGCCCAGCCGGCTTCGGAGGAACGCGCACGCGGCATGACGCAGGCCTACCTCGCGCTGGCCCAGGTGGCCGAGAAGCGCAAGGACTACGCCGGCGCCGAAGCCTGGCTGAACAAGATCGACAACGCCGACGACCTCTTCGCAGCGCAAAACCGGCGCGCCTCGCTGCTGGTCAAGCAGGGCAAGCTGCCGCAGGCCCGGGCCCTGATCCAGGCACTTCCCGAGCGCACCGCGGCCGAGACCCGGCTCAAGCTTTCGGCTGAAGTGCAGTTGCTGCGCGAGGCCAAGGCCTACCAGCCCGCCTACGACCTGCTGGCCCAGGCCGTCGCCAAGAACCCGAGCGACTACGAACTCCTGTACGACCAGGCCATGGCGGCAGAGAAGCTCGGCCGGCTCGACGAAATGGAGCGCCTGTTGCGCCAGTTGATCGCAGTCAAGCCCGATTTCCACCATGCCTACAACGCGCTCGGTTACTCGCTCGCGGAGCGCAATTTGCGCTTGCCCGAGGCGCGTGAGCTGATCCAGAAGGCGCTGAGCTTCGTGCCGAACGACCCCTTCATATCCGACAGCCTGGGCTGGGTCGAATTCCGCATGGGCAATAAGGACGAGGCGCTGCGCATCCTCGACGAGGCCTACAAGGCCAAGCCAGACGCCGAAATCGCCGCCCACTTGGGCGAAATTCTTTGGAGCATGGGCCAGCGCGACCGCGCAACCAGCGTCTTGAAAGAAGGCTTGCTGTTGAACGTCGACAACGAAACGCTGCAGGAGACCATCAAGCGCCTGCGTGTGAAGCTTTGAGCCACGAGTCCATGTTGCCGGGCCAGTGCCCTGGTTGGCCCGCCGCCTCTTGGCGCGGCCTGCGAGCCCGTCTCTCGAACACTGCTTTGAGGGCCAGTGCCTCCATGCTGTGTTTGCTTGCGCTGGCAGGATGCGCGAACCCCAAGCTGTTGCAGCGAGAGGCTGCCGATACGGCATTCTGGAGCGGGCGGCTTGCCCTGCAGGTCGAGGACTCATCTTCGCAGTCCTTCAGCGCAGGCTTCGAACTCAAGGGCAGCGCGCGCCGAGGCGAGCTGGCGTTGTTCACGCCGCTGGGCGGCACGCTGGCCGTGCTGTCGTGGCAACCCGGCGCCGCGCAGATGGTGGCCGACGGCAAGACGCGGTCCTTCGATTCAATCGATGCGCTGGTACAGCAGGCCACAGGCAGCGTGATCCCCGTGGCGGCGTTGTTCGACTGGCTCGGCGGCACCGACACCCAGGTGCCCGGCTGGCGCGCCGACCTCTCCCGCCTGGCCGACGGCCGGGTCCAGGCGCACCGCAGCGACCCCCTGCCCGCGGCCGACCTGCGTGTGGTCCTCGACCGGTGACACCGAGCAACGCAGCAATGACGCCAGCGATTGAACTTTCGAACATCGGGACGATGGGCGCGCCGACCAGAGCGCCGAACCGAGCCCCGATCAAGGCGATCTACGACGTTCCCGCGCCGGCCAAGCTCAACCTCTTCCTGCACATCACCGGCAGGCGCGCAGACGGTTATCACTTGTTGCAGTCCGCATTCATGCTGATCGACTGGTGCGACACCCTGCACTTCACGCTGCGCACCGACGGGCAGCTGCAGCGGCAAGACCTCACCACGCCGCTGCCCGCGGACGACCTCGTGCTGCGGGCGGCACGGCTGCTGCAGATGGCCGGGTCCATGTCATTGGGTGCGGACATCGCCATCGAGAAACGCATTCCCGCGCAGGCCGGCATGGGTGGCGGCTCTTCGGATGCAGCCTCCACCTTGCTGGCACTGAACCGCCTCTGGGCGCTCGACCTACCGCTTTCGGCGCTCGAAAAGCTCGGGCTGCAGCTCGGGGCCGACGTTCCATTTTTTTTAAGGGGACGCAACGCTTGGGTGGAAGGAATTGGTGAGAGAATTACACCTGTTGCGTTGCCTGCCGGCACGTTCCTGGTGGTCAAGCCGCAAGACGGACT
>JAQGNA010000171.1 GCA_028292075.1 Rhodoferax sp.
CCACGGGGTGCAGGTGATGTCGATCGGTTTCCTGGTCGATGCCGACCAGGCGCTGATCTGGCGCGGCCCCATGGCCACGCAGGCGCTGGAGCAACTGCTGCGCCAGACCAACTGGAAAGACCTCGACTACCTCATCGTCGACCTGCCGCCGGGCACCGGCGACATCCAGCTCACGCTGTCGCAGCGGGTGCCCATGACCGGCGCGGTGATCGTCACCACGCCCCAGGACATCGCGCTGCTCGACGCAAAAAAGGCGATCAAGATGTTCGAGAAGGTGGGCGTGCCCATTCTTGGCATCGTCGAGAACATGGCGGTGCACGTGTGCAGCCAGTGCGGCCATGTGGAGCACATCTTCGGCGCCGAGGGCGGCAAGAAGATGGCGGCCGACTACCAGATGGACTACCTGGGCGCGCTGCCGCTGGACATCCGCATCCGCGAGCAGGCCGACACCGGCAACCCCACCGTGGCGGCCGATCCTGACGGCGAGGTTGCCGCTCTGTACAAGGCGGTGGCGCGTCAGGTGGCCGTGTCCATCGCGGCCAAGAACAAGGATTTTTCGGCCAAGTTCCCGACGATCTCCATCAGCAAGAACACCTGAAGAAGCCGAGCCGATGAACGTTCTCGCCTCCATGCGCTACCTGGTGGCGCTGAACGAACACCGGCATTTCGGCCGCGCGGCGCTGGCCTGCCACATCACGCAGCCGGCCTTGTCGAACGCCTTGCGCGCGCTGGAGGTTGAGTTTGGCGTGTTGATCGTGAAACGCGGGCGCACCTTCGCGGGTTTGACAACCGAAGGCGAGGCGGTGTTTGCCACCGCGCAGCGCATGTTGCAAGAACAGGAGTTGCTGCGCCAGCGCCTCAATAACGAAGCCAGGCAACCCAGCGGCCGGCTGCGCCTGGCCTCGGTGCCGACGGCCATGCCGATCCTGTCGCGGTTCGCGATCGCGCTGCAGATGCGGCACCCCGGCATCATGCCGACGGTCATCTCGCTCAGTTCACTCGAGATCGAGACCGCGCTCGACAGCATGTCGCTCGACCTCGCGCTGGGCTACACCGACCGAACCCGCGTGCGCAACGTCAGCCTGGCCATCTGGCCGCAATGCACCGAGCGCTACTACCTCGTGCAGCGCCTGCCGGCGGGTGAAGCGGTGCCTGTGCCCGGGCCGCAAATGCCTGCCGGGGCCTCCTGGCGCCTCGGTCCGCCCATGCCGTGGGCCGAGGCGGGTGGCATTCCCTTGTGCCTGCTGACGCCCGACATGCACAACCGCGCCATCGTTGACCAGGCCTTCGAGGCGGCCGGCGTGCTGGTCACCCCGGCCATGGAAACCAACTCCATCCACACCCTGGCGCGCAGCGTAGGCGCCGGCGCCATGGCCAGCGTGTTGCCCGGGGCGGCGTTGGAGTTGTTGCGGCATGACGCGGCCTTTCTCGCGCGTCCGCTAGTGGCCCCGACCCTGCAGACCCCGCTCGGTTTCATGACGCATGACAGCGACCGGGTGTCGCGCGCGTTGCAGGCCGCCATCACGCTGATGCAGGACGCGGCCTGGCTGAGCGAGCTGCCGCCCATGATGGAGTTTCCTCAGCCGGGCTGAGGCGGGCTGCCCCATACCGCTACGCCGGAAGCGGGGCATCTGGATGGCGACCGGTATCACTGCCGGGTCGCGCTGCGCAACGGACGCGTTCGACGACTCCTTTCGTTGAGATCAGGCTGCCGTGTTCGGCTCATTCTTTTATTGAATTGGCCCATGTCTCGATCAAATTGGATTCGCGTTGCACCCAAAAGTACACTCGCGACCGACTTTTACCGCGCGGTTGTTTTTATAACCGAAGAGTATTTTCCAAGCCCACGAGGAGCCTATGGCAGCACCGACATCCGAGACATTCCGACAAACCGCAACAGCCCCGATGGGAGGACGTGCCGGCGGTGCAAGTGCAAGAGGCCGGACGGCCAGCAGCGCGCCCGGCTGGCTGGAGAAGGAGCGCATCATCGCCGGCGCCGGCTTCAACCGCTGGCTCGTGCCACCGGCCGCGCTGGCCATCCACCTCTGCATCGGCATGGCCTACGGCTTCTCGGTGTTCTGGCTGCCGCTCTCCAAGATGCTGGCCACCGCTGCAGGCAGCGGCGCGGCAATGTCGTGCGCGAAGGACATGGGCTTTTTCGCCGAAATGTTCGCAACCAGCTGCGACTGGCGCATCGCAACCCTCGGCTGGATGTACACGCTGTTCTTCGTGTTCCTGGGCTGCTCGGCCGCGCTGTGGGGCGGCTGGCTCGAACGCGTGGGCCCGCGCAAGGCCGGTGTGGTGAGCGCCTTGTGCTGGTGCGGCGGCATGCTGATCTCGGCGCTGGGCATTCATCTGCACCAGTTCTGGCTGATGATCTTGGGATCGGGCGTGATTGGCGGCATCGGGCTCGGGCTCGGCTACATCTCGCCGGTGTCGACGCTCATCAAGTGGTTTCCCGACCGCCGCGGCATGGCCACCGGCATGGCCATCATGGGCTTCGGAGGCGGTGCCATGATCGGTTCGCCGCTGGCCGTGGAACTGATGAAGGCCTTTGCCACGCCCACCAGTGTCGGCGTGCTGCAAACGTTCATCGTGATGGCCGTCGCCTATTTCGTCTTCATGATGGCAGGTGCCCTGGGCTACCGCGTTCCGGCCACCGGCTGGAAGCCTGCCGGCTGGACGCCGCCGCCACCCACCGCCAACGCGATGATCACGCAGCGCCACGTGCATGTGAAAAAGGTCTGGGGCATTCCGCAGTTCTGGCTGCTGTGGACCGTGCTGTGCATGAACGTGAGCGCCGGCATCGGCGTGATCGGCATGTCTTCGCCGATGCTGCAGGAAGTGTTCGGCGGCGCGTTGATCGGTGTGCCGCAGAAGTTCGGTGAACTCGACAAGGCGCAACTCGCTGCCATTGCCGCGGTGGCCGGTGGTTTTACCGCGTTGCTGAGCCTGTTCAACATCGGCGGGCGATTCGTCTGGGCCAGCCTCTCGGACAAGCTGGGCCGGAAGCTCACCTATTTCGTGTTCTTCGTGCTCGGCGGCCTGCTGTACTTCAGCATTCCTTCGAGCGCCGGCGCCGGCAGCAAGCTCGCCTTCGTGGGCGCCTTCTGCATCATCCTGTCGATGTACGGCGGCGGCTTCTCGACCATCCCGGCCTACCTGGCCGACCTGTTCGGCACGCAGTTCGTCGGCGCCATCCATGGCCGACTGCTGACCGCGTGGGCGACGGCCGGCATCCTGGGCCCCGTGGTGGTGAACTACATGCGCGAATACCAGCTTGGCATCGGCATCCCGCGGGAACAGGTCTACAACCAGACCATGTACATCCTGGTGGGCATGCTGGCCATCGGCTTCATCGCCAACCTGTTGGTGCGGCCGTTGGCGGACAAGCATTTCATGAGCGATGAGGAGCTTGCGGTGGAGAAGCGGTTGGCGCATGAGAAGGCCAGTGCTTCGGAGGTGGGGATGGGGTTGGGGCGGATGGATGAGGTGAGTCCGGTGACGGTGGTGTTGGCTTGGGGGGCGGTGGGGGTTCCGTTGGCTTGGGGGGTTTACAAGACGCTGTTGAGTGCTGCCAAGTTTTTTAACTGAGTGTGGCCTTGGTGAGGCTGCTGGCCGGGGGTCGCCCCGGCGGGCGAGTCACTTTTCTTGTACGCACAAGAAAACTAACGAAAAGAAGGCGCCCCCGGTGCCTGCGTCCCTTCGCTGCGCTGCGGGCAACCTGCGGTGCTCGGGTTCGGCGGGGTCTGGCTGAACTCGCTTCGCTCAGACAACGCCAGCCCTGATCCGCCGAACCCTCCGCTCCTCGGCGCATGCACAGGGGGGAGGGGGTCCGGGGTCCTGATACCGGGACGCTTCGCTGCGCTGGCTGCCGTCGCGGCTCGCTGCGCATCGCGGCGGGAGGGACAGGGCGGCCGTGGCGGGCTGTTGGAGGTTGGAGGTTGGAGGTTGGAGGTTGGCTGTTCTGCCCCGCCGAGCGAAGCGAAGGCTGCTCCCACCCCCTTCTGGATGCGCCTGCGATGGTGGGTGGCGGCGGGATCAGGGCTTGCGATTGTTTGAGCGAAGCGAGTTCGAGCAAGACCCCCGCCGCCGCCCGCCAGCGCAGGTCGCCCGTAGCGCAGCGAAGGGTCGCAGACAGTAGGGGCGCCTTCTTTGGGGCCCGTTTCTTGTGCGTACAAGAAAGGGGTCTCGCCTGCCGGGCGAGTCCGGCCAGCAGCCCCAACAAACCAGCACCCCGCCACGGCCAGCCAAACCCAAAAACCGCGACCCCCATCACTTTTGTGAATCGCCACATATCCCGATTCAATTTGACGCTCCCCACTCCCTGCCCAAATACTTCCCCATGTCCGAACAAAAAATTGAGCTCTACAAAGGCCCCGCCGGCGGTTGGGGCGCCCTGCGCAGCGTGTCCCATGCCCTCATGCGGCAGGACATCCCCCTGAAGGGCGCCAAGACGCTGCTCTCGGCCAACCAGCCCGACGGCTTCGACTGCCCCGGCTGCGCCTGGCCCGACCGCAACCACGCCTCCAC
>JAQGNA010000191.1 GCA_028292075.1 Rhodoferax sp.
GGGCGGAATGATGGCTTGCTTGGGCATGAAGGTTTCCTGCGGAAAGGTTGAATGGAATGGAATAGCTTGGCCGGTCAGGCCGGCCGTTGGGCCAGCGTGCGGCAGAAGTCATCGGTGGTGGACACCCAGCCGAAGAACGTTTCCACGTTGTAGACAGTTGCCGCCTGGATGGCCGGCCCGCCGAGCTCGTGGGTGGCGTCTTCGAGCATCGCCGCGAAGTACTCCAGGTGGAAGGCGTCGCGCAGCGTCGACTCGACGCACACATTGGTGGCGATGCCGGTGAACACCAGGTTGCGGATGCCGCGCGAGCGCAGGGTGCTGTCGAGCGTGCTGTTGAAGAAGCCGCTGTAGCGCGTCTTCGGCACGACAATGTCGCCCGGTCGCGGCTGCAGCGCTTCGACGAGGGCGTAGTCCCAGCCGCCTTTGGCGAGGAACCGGCCCTGCAGCGCGGGCTCGCGGCGCATGGTCTTGAGCGCGTTCGACTTGTGCCAGTTGGGCGATCCGGGGCCGCCGGCTTCCACATAATCCGCGTCCCAGCCGTTCTGCAGGTAGACGACCAGCACGCCAGCGGCGCGGGCGGCATCGATGCTGCGGCCGATGGCCGCAATCGTGCCCTGGGCGCCCGAGATGTCGAAGCCGGCCGAGTCGACATAACCGCCGGCCGAGGCATAGGCGTTCTGCATGTCGACCACGATGAGCGCGGTCTGGGCCGTGTGCAGCGCCAGTGGTTCCGGCCGCGCCGGCAGCACCAGCGGTGGGGGCGCACCCGGCACGGCGGGCAAGCCCGCGGGCGTGGTGGAGGTGAGGGTCGTGTTCTTGGGTTGGGTCATGGGTTAGGTCATGTTGACGCCATGGTCAGGTCATGGTCAGGTCATGGCGAATTCGCTGGCGCGGGACCGGTCAGGCAGCGACCGGCTGCTGCGCCATGGGGCGGTCAACCTGACCGGCAACCTGCGTCGGCACCGGCGTGACCGCGGCGGTCCGGCTGCGCATCAGCGGCTGGATGCGTTCACCAAAGGCTTCCACGCCCTGAACGAAATCATCGAACGTGAGCAGCACGCCTTCAGTTCCCGGTACTTCGGCCATTTCGTCGAGCATGCGGGCCACGCTGGCGTAGGAACCCACCAGCGTGCCCATGTTGATGTTGACGGCCGAGGTCGGGTCTGCCATCTGGCGGACGTTGGTGTCGGCGCCCGATTTCGTGTCGGCGGCGCCTTGCACGCCCAGCCAGGCGATGGCTTCCTGGTCGGCGCCGGCCTTGTAGTGTTCCCACTTGGCACGGGCGGCCTCGTCGGTTTCGTCGGCAATCACCATCATCAGCACATAGGTGGTGACGTTTCGGCCGGTCGCGCGGGTGGCCTCGATCAGTTTCTGTGCCGCGGGCGCAAAGGCCTTGGGCGTGTTGACGCCCTTGCCGAAGCAGAAGTTGTAGTCGGCATGCTGGGCCGAAAACTGCATGCCCGCGTCGCTTTGTCCGGCGCAGATGACTTTCATGTCGGCCTGCGGACGCGGGCTCAGACGGCAGTCGTCCATTTGAAAATGCTGCCCCTTGAAGTCGGACTGCCCCTTGCCCCAGAGGTCGCGCAGGACCTGGATGTACTCCGAGAGGTATTCGTAGCGGGTGCCGAAGAAGGCGTCGCCCGGCCACATGCCCATCTGCGCGTATTCGGGTCGCTGCCAGCCCGTCACCAGGTTCAAGCCAAAGCGCCCATCCGAGATGGAGTCGATGGTGGACGCCATGCGGGCCACGATGGCCGGCGGCATCACGAGCGAGGCGGCGGTGGCAAACAGCTTGATCCGCGTCGTCACCGCCGCCAGCCCGGCCATGAGCGTGAATGACTCGAGGTTGTGGTCCCAGAACTCGGTCTTGCCGCCGAAGCCGCGCAGCTTGATCATCGACAGCACGAAGTCGAGCCCGTAGTGCTCGGCCTTCAGGGTGATGGCCTTGTTCAGCGCGAAGCTCGGTCGGTATTGGGGTGCGTTCTCCGACAACAGCCAGCCGTTGTTGCCGATGGGAATGAAGATGCCAACGTTCATTGCTTACCTCGTGGTGCCTGTGAATGGGCCGGCGTGGGCCGGGTCATCAGGTCACTAGCAGTTCATGTGCCAGAACCGGAATGTTCTGGTAATTCAACAGCTTGAGGTCAGTTTTTGGCGATCGTTTGACCAAATGGTCCAAAACGGAGCAGCTGGCAAGATGCCGACTGCCCGAAACCGGTGCGCCGCGGCCAGCATGCGCCTTGGCGGTGCACCAGTGAAGGTCGGGGCGGCTTCAGCGGAGGCCGAAGAACGACAGCACGGCGACGATGACGACAACCAGCCCGACGATATAGATGATGGAGTTCACGGGGGAGCCCTCTTTGGAGTTGATGATGGGCATAGCTTCGCCGTACTGGCGGTGCGGCGCTGTCGGCGGCGAAGCGCAAGCGCTGTAGGACGGCCCAGGAACCCGGCCATTGCCGGCGCCGGATGTTTTATCCAGCGTATCTCCAGTTGATGACACTGCATGTTTCAGCCCAGGCAAACCCAGAGCCGCTGTCTTTCAAAATGCACTACGCTTGAGCATCGATGTTTGCGACGAAGCCTCTTTTCCATGTCCCTTGACGAGATTCCGGTGTCTGGCACGGCCCGGCTACTGCCATTCGAACCCGGACCCCGGCGCGTTTATGCCAAGGTGGCCTGCCTTCTCGCCGCCGCCATGGGTGCCATGGTGCTGGCCGGTTGGGCGCTCGACCTGCCTCTGCTGCGCAGCTTGCTTCCAGGCGCGGTGGAGATGAAGGCCAACACCGCAATGGGCCTGCTGGGCAGCGCGGCGTCGCTGTGGTTGCTGGTGGTGGCACGCGCGCCGGTCATCAGCCGCGGACTCGCGGTCGGGGTCGCGATTCTCGGGGCCGTCACGCTGTTCGAATACGCCCTTGGCCGCAACTTCGGTCTCGACGAATGGCTGTTCGCCGACAACGCGGCCGCGTTCAACCAGGCGCGGGGGCGCATGTCGCCTTTCAGCGCCCTGTCTTTCGTGGCGCTGGGCGGCGCGCTGTGGTGCCTGTCTCGGCCCGGCATGGCCAGGGTCACCCGTGCCGCCGCCGGGGTGGTTGCCGCGGTGGGCATCGTGTCCATCGTCGGCTATTTATGGAATGTCTACGAACTCGTGACCGACCGCGTGGCGCCTCCCGTGGCGCTGCATACCGCCTGTGCGTTCGCGCTGCTGGGCTCGGCGGTTTACCTGTTGGGCAACCGCGCGCGCAACCAGCGCGGGCGCGACCGCAGCCGGCTCGAGACGCTGGTGCTGGGGGGCTTCATCCCCATGGCGCTCTTCGTGGTGATGGGTGGC
>JAQGNA010000206.1 GCA_028292075.1 Rhodoferax sp.
CCTGGGCGCAGAAGCCCATCGTGCTCGGCTTCAGCCAGGTCGGCGCCGAAAGCGAATGGCGCACGGCCAACACCGAATCGATCAAGGCCTCGGCCAAGGACGCCGGCATCGAGCTGAAGTTCTCCGACGCGCAGCAGAAGCAGGAGAACCAGATCAAGGCGATCCGCTCCTTCATCGCACAGAAGGTCGACGTGATCGCCTTCTCGCCGGTGGTCGAGTCTGGCTGGGAGACGGTGTTGCGCGAGGCCAAGGCGGCGAAGATTCCGGTGGTGCTGACTGACCGCTCGGTCAACGTGAAGGACGAGAGCCTGTATGTCTCGTTCATGGGCTCCGACTTCGTCGAGGAAGGCCGCAAGGCGGGCCGCTGGCTGGTCGACAAGATGAAGGACCAGAAGGGCGAGGTCAACATCGTCGAACTGCAAGGCACCGTGGGCTCGGCCCCGGCCATCGACCGCAAGAAGGGGTTCGAGGAAATCATCAAGCAGGATCCGAAGTTCAAGATCCTCCGGTCACAGACCGGTGACTTCACCCGCGCCAAGGGCAAGGAGGTGATGGAAGCCTTCCTAAAGGCCGAGGGCAAGAAGATCAATGTGCTCTACGCGCACAACGACGACATGGCGATCGGCGCGATCCAGGCCATCGAGGAAGCCGGCATGAAGCCAGCCAAGGACATCGTGATCATTTCCATCGACGCGGTGAAGGGCGCCTTCGAGGCCATGATGGCCGGCAAGCTGAATGTATCGGTGGAATGCAGCCCGCTGCTGGGCCCGCAACTCATGGCCGCCGTGAAGGACCTGAAGGCCGGCAAGACACTGCAGAAACGCATCGTCACCCAGGAGGGCATCTTCCCGATGGAGGTGGCGGCCAAGGAGTTCCCGGCGCGCAAGTACTGACCGGCACGGAGCAAGCGAGACAGAGACTTCGAGACCTCAACACAACAACTACCAGAGCCACCGACATGAAGCGCATTTTCCTCAAAGCAGCCCTTTCCACCGCGATCCTCGGCCTGGCCGGCTTCGCCCCGCTCACCCACGCGCAGGACAAGGGCCTGGTCGGCATTTCCATGCCGACCAAGTCGTCGGCCCGCTGGATCGCCGACGGCGACAACATGGTCAAGGTACTGAAGGAGCGCGGCTACAAGACCGACCTGCAATACGCCGACGACGACATCCCGAACCAGCTCGCGCAGATCGAGAACATGGTCACCAAGGGCGTGAAGGTGCTGGTGGTCGCGTCGATCGACGGCACCACGCTGTCCAAGGTCCTGCAGAACGCGGCCGACAAGGGCGTGAAGGTCATTGCCTACGACCGCCTGATCAAGGGCTCGAAGAACGTGGACTACTACGCCACCTTCGACAACTTCCAGGTGGGCGTGCTGCAGGCGAGTTCCATCGTCGACAAGCTCGGCCTGAAGCAGGGCAAGGGGCCGTTCAACATCGAGCTCTTCGGCGGCTCGCCCGACGACAACAACGCCTTCTTCTTCTATGACGGCGCGATGAGCGTGCTCAAGCCCTACCTCGACAGCGGAAAGCTGGTGGTGCGCAGCAAGCAGATGGGCATGGACAAGGTCGGCACGCTGCGCTGGGACGGCGCCGTGGCGCAGTCGCGCATGGACAACCTGCTGTCGGCCTTCTACGGCAAGGACAAGGTCGACGCAGTGCTGTCGCCGTACGACGGCCTGTCGATCGGCATCCTGTCGTCGCTCAAGGGCGTGGGCTATTGCACCAAGGCGCAGCCCTGCCCCGTGGTAAGCGGGCAGGACGCAGAGGTGCCTTCGGTGAAGTCGATGCTGCGCGGCGAGCAGTACTCCACCGTCTTCAAGGACACGCGCGAACTGGCCAAGGTGACGGCCAACATGGTGGACGCCGTGGTCTCGGGCAAGACGCCCGAAGTCAACGACACGAAGACCTACAACAACGGCGTGAAGGTGGTGCCCTCCTACCTGCTGAAGCCGGTGAGCGTGGACGCGTCGAACTGGCAGCCCATTCTGATCGGCAGCGGCTACTACAAGGAATCGCAGGTCAAGTAAGGCCTGCTTGTCTTGCACCTTCCCCTTGCGGGGAAGGCCGGGATGGGGGCGCTGCGCGCATTGCACAAGGCAAGCCCCCACCCCGACCCTTCCCCGTGAGGGGAGGGAGCCATACCAACCCCACGGCCGCGGGCCATACCAGACCACCGCATGAACACCATCCTCGAGATGCGCAACATCCGCAAGACCTTCCCCGGGGTCGTTGCGCTCGACCAGGTCGACCTGCGGGTGCAGGCGGGCCAGATCCATGCGCTGGTGGGCGAGAACGGCGCCGGCAAGTCGACGCTGATGAAGGTGCTGAGCGGCGTGTACCCGCATGGCAGCTACAGCGGCGAAATTCTCTTTGAAGGCGCTGAACAAAAATTCGGCGGCATCCACGACAGCGAGAAGCTGGGCGTGATCATCATCCACCAGGAGCTGGCGCTGGTGCCGCTGCTGTCCATCGCCGAGAACATCTTCCTCGGCAACGAGACGGCGCGCGGCGGCATCATCGACTGGATGGCCGCGCACCGGCAGACGCAGGCGCTGCTGCAGAAGGTGGGCCTGAAGGAATCGCCGACCACCCTGATCACCGACATCGGCGTGGGCAAGCAGCAGCTGGTGGAGATTGCCAAGGCGCTGTCGAAGCAGGTGAAGCTGCTGATCCTCGACGAGCCCACGGCCAGCCTGAACGAGCACGACAGCCAGGCGCTGATGGACCTGCTGCTGGGCCTGAAGGCGCAGGGCATCACCTGCATCCTGATCTCGCACAAGCTCAACGAAATCGCACGCGTGGCCGACGCCATCACCATCCTGCGCGACGGCAGCACGGTCGAAACTTTGGACTGCCGCGCCGAGGCGGTGAGCGAGGACCGCGTGATCCGCGGCATGGTCGGGCGCGCCATGGCCGACCGCTACCCGCCCCGCACGCCCTTCGATGCGACGGCGCATGCCGGCGCGGCACCGGCCTTCGAGCTGCGCGACTGGACGGCCTACCACCCGCTGCACACCGACCGCCCCTTCATCAAAGGCGTGAACCTGCAGGTGCGGCGCGGCGAGATCGTCGGCATCGCGGGGCTGATGGGCTCGGGCCGCACCGAGCTGGCGATGAGCGTGTTCGGCCGCTCCTGGGGCCGGCGCATCGGCGGCCAGGCGCTTCTGCACGGCCGGCCGATCGATGTCGACACGGTGGAGAAAGCCATCGGCCATGGCCTGGCCTATGTGACCGAGGACCGCAAGGGCAACGGCCTGGTGCTCGAGGAAGACATCCAGTTCAACATCTCGCTGGCCAACCTGGACGGCGTGTCGAACGCGCAAGTCATCGACCCCGGACAGGAATTTCAGGTGGCCAACCGCTACCGCCAGCAACTGCGCGTGCGCTGCTCCGGCGTGGGGCAGAAGACGTTGAACCTGTCGGGTGGCAACCAGCAGAAGGTCATGCTCAGCAAGTGGCTGTTAACCGACCCGGAGGTGCTGATCCTCGACGAGCCCACGCGCGGCATCGACGTGGGCGCGAAGTACGAGATCTACACCATCATCGCGCAGCTCGCCGCCGAAGGTAAATGCGTGATCGTCATCTCTTCCGAAATGCCCGAGCTGCTGGGCATGACCGACCGCATCTATGTCATGAACGAAGGCCGCTTCGTGGCCGAGATGCCAACCGCCGAAGCCTCCCAAGAAAAAATCATGCGCGCCATCATGCTGGCCGCGAAGTGAACGCCATGGACACCCCAGAAAACACAGCTTCCGCCGCCACCACGGCCATCGCCCAACCGAACGTCGCCCCACCGGCGCATGCCGCCGGCGTGCCGCCGAAGTTCTCGCTCGACTTTCTGAAGCGCAACTTCCGCGACTACGGCATGCTGCTGTCGCTGGTGGTGATCATGGGCTTCTTCCAGTTCATGACCGACGGCACGCTGATGCAGCCGCTGAACGTGACCAACCTGGTGCTGCAGAACAGCTACATCGTCATCATGGCGCTGGGCATGCTGCTGGTGATCGTGGCCGGCCACATCGACCTGTCGGTCGGCTCGGTTTGCGGCTTCATCGGCGCACTGGCGGCGGTGCTGATGGTGCAGTACAACTGGCATTTCGTGCCGGCGGCACTGGCCTGCCTGGTCTGCGGCGGCCTCATCGGCGCGGCGCAGGGCTGGTTCGTCGCCTACTTCCGCATCCCGTCGTTCATCGTCACACTGGCCGGCATGCTGGTCTTCAAGGGACTGGCGCTGGCGCTGCTGCAGGGGCAGTCGGTCGGGCCCTTCCCCGAGTCGTTCCAGATGCTGAGCTCGGGCTTCATTCCCGACCTGTTCAACGCCGAATCTTTGCGCCTCACCTCGCTGGTGCTCGGCGTGGGCGTGGCGGCCGCGCTGGCGGTGGCCGGGCTGCGCACCCGCGGGCAGCAGTTGAGCCACGGCATGGAGACCGAACCCGCGGCCTTTTTCTTCGCCAAGACCGCTGTCTTCGCCGCCATGCTGGTGTACTTCAGCTACCTGATGGCCTCGTACAAGGGCCTGCCCAACGTGCTGGTGGTGATGGCGCTGCTGATCATGTTCTTCGACTTCGTCACCAACCGCACCACCATCGGCCGGCGCATCTACGCGCTGGGCGGCAACGAGAAGGCGGCCAAGCTGTCAGGCATCAAGACGGCCCGGCTGTCGTTCTATACCTTCGTCAACATGGGCGTGCTGGCGGCGCTGGCCGGCCTGGTGTTCGCCGCACGGCTCAACACCGCCACGCCCAAGGCCGGGCTGGGCTTCGAGCTCGACGTGATCGCGGCCTGCTTCATCGGCGGCGCCTCCGCGTCGGGCGGCGTCGGCAAGGTCATGGGCGCGGTCATCGGCGCCTTCATCATGGGCGTGATGAACAACGGCATGTCGATCCTGGGTGTGGGCATCGACTACCAGCAGGTCATCAAGGGCATCGTGCTGCTGGCCGCGGTGCTGGTCGACGTGCACAACAAGAACAAGGCCTGAGGCGGCCAGGATGGTGACAGCGACGGTCCCCGCTCAGTCCCACCCGCCCGCGGAAGCCGCGCCGGTGCTGGCGCTCACGGGCATCCACAAGCAGTTCGCCGGCATCCCGGCGCTGCAGGACGTGCAGCTGCGGCTCTACCCGGGCGAGATCCATGCGCTGATGGGACAGAACGGCGCGGGCAAGTCGACGCTGATCAAGGTGCTGACCGGCGCCATCGAGGCGAGCGGCGGGCAGATGCGGCTCGACGGCAAACCGGTATGGCCCGCCACGCCGCTGGCGGCGCAGAAGCTGGGCATCAGCACCGTGTACCAGGAGGTCAACCTCTGCCCCAACCTTTCGGTGGCCGAGAACATCTTTGCAGGGCGCTACCCGCGGCTGGGCGTGCTGCAGGGCCGACGCATCGACTGGGCCACGGTGCACCGCCGCGCCGCCGAACTGCTTGCGCGCATCGGCCTGGAGATCGATGTGACGCGCCTTCTGGCCAGCTACCCGGTGGCCGTGCAGCAGATGGTGGCCATCGCCCGTGCGCTCAGCATCGAGGCCAAGGTGCTGATTCTGGACGAGCCAACTTCGAGCCTGGACGATGACGAGGTCCAGCGGCTGTTCGAGGTGCTGCGCCGGCTGCGTAGCGAAGGCCTGGCCATCGTCTTCGTGACCCACTTCCTGAACCAGGTCTATGCCGTGTCCGACCGCATCACCGTGCTGCGGAACGGCGGCTGGGTCGGCGAATGGAAGGCAGCCGACCTGCCGCCCCAGGCGCTCATCACCGCCATGCTCGGCCGCGAGCTGGCGGCGCAGTCGGGTGCCGCGCCCACGCCGCCCACTTTCGAGGTGGACGTGCCGCCGCTGCTCACGACCGAAGCCCTGGGCCAGGCGGGCCAGCTGCTGCCGATCGACCTGCAGATCCGCGCGGGCGAGGTGGTGGGGCTGGCCGGCCTGCTGGGCGCGGGCCGCACCGAGCTGGCGCGGCTGTTGTTCGGCCTGGAACTGCCCGACCGCGGCCTGCTGAAGATCGACGGCCGGACGGTGTCGTTCGCCAACCCGGCCGACGCCATCCGCCATGGTCTGGCGCTGTGCCCCGAGGAGCGCAAGACCGACGGCATCGTGGCCGAGCTGTCGGTGCGCGAGAACATCGCGCTGGCGCTGCAGGCCCGCATGGGCATGGGGC
>JAQGNA010000393.1 GCA_028292075.1 Rhodoferax sp.
CTCGCGCATCTTGGCCTTGATCAGCGAATGGCCGGTCTTGTACATGAGCGGTGTACCGCCGGCCTCGCGCACGGCGGGCGCCAGGCGCTGGGAGCACTTGACGTCGAACAGGATGGTTCCGCCGGGCACGCGCTTGAGCACGTCGCGGGCGAACAGCATCATCTGGCGGTCAGGGTAGATGTTGACGCCTTCGCGGGTGACGATGCCCAGGCGGTCGCCGTCGCCGTCGAAGGCCAGGCCGAGCTCGGCGCCGGAGGTCTTGAGCGCCTCGATGAGGTCCTTCAGGTTCTCGGGCTTGCTTGGATCGGGGTGGTGGTTGGGGAAGTTGCCGTCGACCTCGCTGAACAGTTCAATGACCTCACAGCCCACCGCGCGCAGGATGGCCGGAGCCGAGGCGCCGGCAATGCCGTTGCCGGAGTCGACCACGATCTTCATGGGGCGCGCGAGCTTGATGTCGGAGACGATGCGCGCGGTGTAGGCCTCGAGCACGTCGGCCTTGCGCACCGAGCCGCCGTCTTTCAGCTGCCAGGTCTCGCCTTCCATCATGGTGCGGATCGCCTGGATCTCGTCGCCGTAGATGGCGCGGCCACCCATGACCATCTTGAAGCCGTTGTAGTCGCGCGGGTTGTGGCTGCCGGTCACCTGGATGCCGCTCTTGCACAGCGTACTCGCCGCGAAATACAGCATGGGTGTCGTGACCATGCCGACGTCGATCACTTCCAGGCCGACCGCTGCCAGGCCGCGCATCAGGGCGGCGCTGAGGTCGGGGCCGCTCAGACGGCCATCGCGGCCCACCGCCACCGTCTTTTCGCCTTCGGCCAGCGCGATGGTGCCAAAGGCCTTGCCGATGCCTTCGGCGACCTCCGCGGTCACGGTGGACGGCACGATGCCGCGGATGTCATAGGCCTTGAAGATGGAAGCTGCGATTTGCATGAAGTGGTTCCTCTCTGAATGTTATTGGGGTCTGGTTCCGGCGAGCCGGATTGTAGGAGCGTGAAGCGCTGCGGATGGCGCCATCCGAAGGTATAACAGGCTGCGTGTAAGCGCTTGTAAGCAGGTCGATCACACGGGCAGGCGGCGTGCCGCGGGCGGGAGCGGCGCCGCTGCCGGCTTGCCCGACGGCAGGCTCCAATTCGACGTGAGTCCCTGGTACATGGCGAGGTACTGCTTTGCCGCCGCGGCCCAGGAAAAGTTCTGCGCCATGCCGCGTTGCTGCAGCGCCTGCCACAGCGCGGGCTGCCGATAGGCCGCGACGGTGCGCTCCAGCGCCACGGCCAGCGCGGCCGGCAGCGCGGGGCCGAACATGAAGCCGGTGGCCTGCGGATTCGGCGCCGCCGCATCGCCGGCGTCGACCACCGTGTCGACCAGGCCGCCCACATGCCGCACCACCGGCACCGTGCCGTAACGCAACGCGTAGAGCTGTGTCAGCCCGCAGGGTTCGAAGCGCGAAGGCACGAGCATGGCGTCGCAGCCGGCGACCATCTCGTGCGCAAAGGATTCGTCATAGCCGAGGCGCACGGCCACCATGCCAGGATGCGCCGCCGCCGCCGCGCTGAAGGCTGCTTCGAGCGGCAGGTCGCCACTGCCCTGCACGGCCAGCTGCGCGCCCTGCGCCAGCAATTGCGGCAGCGCCGCCAACACGAGGTCGAGCCCCTTCTGCGACGTGAGACGGCTGACCACGCCGAAAAGCGGCGTGCCTGCCTCGACACGCAAACCGAGCGCCTTTTGCAGCGCGGCCTTGCAGCGGGCCTTGCCCGCCATGGCGCCCGCCGAATACCGGGCAGCGATCAGCTTGTCGGTGGCCGGGCTCCAGACGGCGTCGTCCACGCCGTTCAGGATGCCTGAGACATCGCGGCCACGGGCGCGGATCACGCCGTCCAGGCCACTGCCGAATTCAGGCGTGGCGATCTCGCCGGCATAGGTGGGGCTCACCGTGGTGACGCGCTGCGCGTACTTCAGGCCGGCCTTCATGAACGAAAGCTGACCGTGGAATTCAAGGCTGGCCGGCATCATGAAGCGCGCCGGGAGTCCAAGCAAAGGAAAGTCGCCCGGTTCGAACAGGCCTTGATAGGCCAGGTTGTGCACGGTGAACACCGTGGCCACCGTGGAGGCGGGGTAAGCCGCCACATAGGCGCAAGCCATGGCGGCGTGCCAGTCGTGCGCATGCAGCACGTCGGCCTGCCAGTCGGGCTCGAGTTCACCGGCGGCGATGTGCGCCGCCACCCAACCCAGCAAGGCAAACCGCTGGGCGTTGTCAGGCCATTCGCTGCCATCGGCCGCCTGGTACGGGTTGCCGGTACGGCGATAGAGATAGGGCGCGTCCACCACATAGGCGGGCACGCCGCTGCCCTTGAGGATGCCGCGCCGCAGCGTCACCTTTGCCGCGCCAAAGACCGCGCCCGTCTCGCAAACCACGACCGGGCTTTCGAGCCCTGCCAGGATCGCGGGCAGGCCCGGCAGCACGAGCCGCACGTCGGCGCCCTCGGCGATGAGCGCCTGGGGCAAGGCGCCCAGCACGTCGGCCAGGCCACCCGTCTTCACGAACGGAAAGATTTCCGCCGCGACTTGCAATATCTTCATTCAGTCAACTTCGCCAATTTGTCCAGCATGGGCTGCGTCACCAGGGTGATGCCGTTTTCGCTGCGGTAGAAACGTTCGGTATCGGCCTCGGCGTCCTCGCCGATGACCATGCCGTCGGGAATGGTACAGCCACGGTCGACGACCGCCCGATGGATCCGCACGCTGCGCCCCACATGCACGTCAGGCAACAGCACGGCCCAGCTGACCTTGGCATGGGAATGCACCCGCACGTTCGAGAACAGCACCGAGCGGAACACGCTGCCCGACACGATGCAGCCGCCCGACACCAGCGACTCGATCGCCATGCCGCGCCGGTCTTCCTGGTTGTGCACGAATTTGGCCGGCGGCAGCTGCGCCTGGTACGTCCAGATCGGCCAGTGCGTGTCGTACATGTTGAGCAACGGGTCGGTCGCGGTGAGATCGATGTTGGCATCCCAGTACGCATCGATCGTGCCGACATCGCGCCAATAGGGTTCGTCGCCGTCCTTGTTGGGCACGCAGCTCAGGCCGAACGGATGCGCCGCGGCGTTGCCTTCACGGACCGCGCGGGGAATGATGTCCTTGCCGAAGTCGTGGCTCGAATCGGGGTCGGCCATGTCGCGCTCGAGCTCTTCGTACAGGTACTTGGCGTTGAAGATGTAGATGCCCATGCTGGCCAGCGCCATGTCGGGGTTGCCGGGCATGGGCGGTGGATCGGCCGGCTTCTCCAGGAAGTCGGTGATCATGCTGTTCTCGTCGACAGCCATGACGCCGAAGGCGCGTGCTTCCATGCGCGGCACCGCAATGAAGGCCACGGTGCAATCGCGGCCCTTGGCAACGTGATCGGCCAGCATCAGCGCGTAGTTCATCTTGTAGATGTGGTCGCCGGCCAGCACCACGATGTAGTCGGCGCCGTAGCTTTCGAGGATGTCGCG
>JAQGNA010000240.1 GCA_028292075.1 Rhodoferax sp.
TCCGTCATGCGTCCGGAAATCACCATGCGACCTGCGCCGGCCGGGTGCCTGGTGTCGAACACGCGCACGACTCTGAGCGCTCTTGCGGCTCGCCCGCCTGCCGCCGGGCACGCCAGGTTGGCGTGCAGGTTTTGGGTGACTTGCAGCGCGTGTGGCTGCCGGGCTCCCCGCAGTGACTGCGCAGAGGGCAAGATGCGAGGCAGGGCATTCCCGGAGCCGCCATTAAAGGCCGGGTGGCCGCGTTGCACGATGGACGTCATGGACGCCGTGGACGCCATTGGCGACCCGGCGGACAGGGATGCTGCGGGGCGGCGCCTCGCGCGAGGCGGGCGGTGCCAGACCTCGGGTGAGGCGGTGGTTTGGGTCGCCCGGGTGTCGCGAGTGGCAAGCCAGCCCATCACGCCTTGCAGCGATTCCATCAACGCAGCGGCGGAAAACAATGCGATTCCCATGTGAAACTCCTGTCGAAAAAGAGGTAAGACACAGGCAGGATTGCAAATGGACACGCCGCAACGGGGTTGCCGACTGCGAACGCAGTCCAACGCCCGCCACCCGAAGCGGCATGGAGAAGCCCGCGAGGGCTACATGAGCATGGTGTTGCGGATCAGGCCGACGGCAAGGCCTTCGATCTCGAACGGTTCGCCAGGCAACACCAGAATGACCTGGAAGTCCGCATTTTCAGGATGCAGTTCGATCACGTCCTTGTTGCGGCGGAACCGCTTGACGGTTACTTCGTCGCCCAGCCTGGCAACCACGACCTGGCCGTTCTTGGCTTCCTTGGCCGACTGCACGGCCAGCAGATCGCCGTCGATGATGCCGATGTCGCGCATCGACATGCCGCGCACCTTCAGCAGGTAATCCGGCTTGTGCTGGAAGAGACTGCTTTCCACGTAATAGGTTTGATCGACGTGTTCCTGCGCCAGAATAGGCGAGCCCGCGGCGACACGGCCTACCAGCGGCAATGCCATCTGGGCCATGCCGGGAAGCGGCATGCTGTAGCGGTTGCGCGATTCATTGATGGAGCGAAGAGTGTCGCTCTTGAGCCGGATACCGCGCGAGGTGCCGCTGACCAGTTCGATAGCGCCTTTGCGAGCGAGCGCCTGCAGGTGTTCTTCCGCTGCGTTGGCCGACTTGAAGCCAAGTTCAGCCGCGATTTCGGCACGGGTCGGCGGTGCGCCGGTGCGCGAGACCGCTGACTGAATCAGCTCAAGGATCTGTTGCTGACGGGCGGTGAGTTTGGCGGGAAACTGGCTGAGATCCATGATGACACTCCGGAACAGGCAAATCGAATGGCCGATGACTGGACGTTCACGGGGCCCGCCAAGTGGTTGGGGCTGTTTGAATATCCAGTACCTGTATTTTTGTTCAGTTTTTAAAAGATTGCAAGCATGTCGGAAAAAACAATGGCGATGGACAACGTGGTCCTGGCGTCCAGGCTTGGGCGCATCGTGGTGCTCGGCACCGGAGGAACGATTGCGGGTACGGCAGCGACCGCGGGCGACAACATCGGCTACACCGCCGCGCAGGTGGGCGTCGGCGCGCTGCTTGAGGCGATACCGGCATTGGGAACCCTCGGGGTATCGGTGGTCACGGAACAGGTGGCGCAGGTCGACAGCAAGGACATGGATTTCCACATCTGGCGGGCGCTGGCCCAACGCCTCGGGCATTGGCTCGCGCAGGATGATGTCCGCGGCGTTGTCATCACCCATGGCACCGACACCCTTGAAGAAACCGCCTATTTCTTGCAGACCGTGCTCGATCCAGTGAAGCCCGTGGTGCTGACCTGTGCCATGCGGCCAGCGAGTTCGCTGTCGCCGGACGGCCCCCAGAACGTGCTAGACGCCGTGGCATTGGCATCGACTGCAGGCGCCCGAGGGGTATTGGCAGTGTGCGCAGGGGTAGTGCACGGCGCCTTCGATGTTCAAAAGGTCCACACCTACCGGCTCGACGCCTTCGGGTCGGGTGACGCAGGTCCGATCGGCTACATGGAGGAAGGTGTGTTGCGCCAACTGCGCGCCTGGCCAGAAGGCCGTGGCACGATGCTGGCGCGGACGGTAGACGCCGATACGCTGACGGCTTGGCCCGGCCTGGTGACGCAAGCGAAGACCGAAGACTGGCCACGGGTTGAAATCATCATGAGCCACGCCGGCGCTGGCGCTGGCCTGGTGCAGGCCCTCGTCGCCCAGGGCGTCGATGGCCTGGTGGTGGCCACGACGGGCAACGGTACGGTACACCACGCGCTCGAGCGCGCGCTGTTGGACGCCATGGGGCAGGGCGTCTCGGTCTGGCGCGCTACCCGGTGCACCAGCGGGCGCATCCTGCCGACGCCAGGGGCTGTGTTGCAGGACGCCGGTTCGCTGTCGCCCGTCAAGGCCCGCGTGGCATTGATGCTGTCGCTCATGGCAGGCGACTGAATTTCAGGAAGTCCAAAGAAAAGAGCCGCTCAAAGGCGGCTCGATCATGGCACCCGCTGGACGGGGCTGTTTCAAGGTTACAAGCGCCGAAGCGCTTTCAGCGATCTCAGTCGGACAACGCGGCCAGTGCCCGGGATGTGATTTCGTCCACCGTGCCAATGCCGCTGATCGCACGGTACTTCGGCGCGTGGTCGGGGTCGGCCTTTGCCCAGTTGGCGTAGTAGTCCACCAAAGGCCGGGTTTGCGCGCTATAGACCTCGAGCCGCTTGCGCACCGTTTCTTCTTCGTCGTCCTTGCGCTGGATGAGCGGTTCACCCGTGACGTCGTCGATACCGGCGACCTTTGGCGGATTAAACTTCACATGGTAGGTGCGGCCCGACGCGGCATGTGAGCGGCGGCCGCTCATGCGCTCGATGATGGCTTCGAACGGCACATCGATTTCGAGCACATAGTCGATCTTCACGCCGGCTGCTTTCATCGCTTCGGCTTGCGGAATCGTCCGCGGAAAACCGTCGAACAGTGCGCCGACCGTGCAGTCCGGCTGCGCCATGCGCTCCTTCACCAGGTTGATGATGAGGTCGTCGCTGACCAGGGCGCCGGACTCCATGACCGCCTTGGCCTGCAGGCCGAGGGGTGTGCCTGCCTTGACGGCCGCCCGCAGCATGTCACCAGTCGAGATTTGTGGGATGCCGTACTTCTGGCAGATGAATGTGGCCTGCGTACCCTTGCCTGCGCCAGGCGCGCCCAACAAAATCAGTCTCATGGATGTCCTCGGAGTTTTGAAATTCGTGGCGTTGCTGGCGACGCAAGTGGCCGCAACGCTTCATTGAAGAAGGATAGCATGCGCCACCCTGCAGCAGGCTGACACGGCCAGCGCGCCGAACGCGAGAATCCGCGCCGAAAAAGCGCTGGTGCCGCGTGGCCGCAGGCCCGGCTTCAGTACAGCTTGCGGACGCGTTCCAGGTCGGCTGGCGTGTCGACGCCAGGCCCTGGCGCATGCTCGGTCACATGCACCGCGATACGGTGGCCGTGCCACATGGCGCGCAACTGCTCGAGCGCCTCGCAGACCTCGATCGGTGCCTGCGCCAGCGTGGGAAACAGCCTGAGAAAACCCGCGCGGTAGCCGTAGATGCCGATGTGGCGCAGCGGCCTGAGGGGTGGCAATTGGCTGAACGCGGGCAGGATGCCCGGCTCGGCTGGCATGGCGCCGTCGCGCCACCAGGCAATCGGCGCGCGGCTGAAGTAGAGTGCGCGTTGCTGGGCGTCGAGCACAACCTTCACCACGTTCGGATTCATGTAGTCGGCGACGTCGTCGATCGCATGGGCGGCGGTGCTCATGCTGGCTTCCGGTCGCTGCTGGAGCAGGCCGGCCACCTCGTTGATCAGTGCCGGGGCAATCAGCGGCTCGTCGCCTTGCACGTTGACAACGATGGCATCGTCGGCCAGGCCCAGCAGGCTGCAGGCTTCCGCCAGACGGTCGCTGCCGGAGGGGTGGTCATTCCGGGTCAGGATGGCGTCGATCCCGTGCGCTTCACAGGCCGCGATGATCTCGGGGCTGTCGCCGGCGACGATGGTGCGGGTGGCCGCAGACTGCCGCGCACGTTGCGCAACACGAACGACCATCGGCACGTCGCCCAGGTTCGCCAACGGTTTGTTCGGCAGGCGGGTCGAGGCCAGCCGTGCCGGGATGAGGACGATAAAGCTCACAGGCCGAGCTCTTCGTCGGTCAGCGTGCGTGCTTCGTTCTCGAGCAGGATGGGAATGCCGTCGCGCACCGGGTAGGCGAGGCGGGCGCTGCGCGAGGTCAGTTCCTGGTGCGCGCGGTCATATTGCAGCGGGCCCTTGGTGACAGGGCAGACCAGCAGTTCTAGAAGTTTCGGATCCATGCGGAGCTCGGTCGGTGTTCGGATGCGTCAGGCGGGTGGGCGGCGGGAAGGTCGATGATACCGACGCCAGCGTGACATGGTCAAAAACGCCGTGACGCTGTGCCCAGCAACCGGTCGATCCGCTTGTCGAACGCGGCCAGGAATTCCGCGTCGAGCGTGACCTCGAGCGGCACGGCGAGCGCGGCCGGCGCGAGCGGCCACAGCTTGGCGGCGTCTTTCTCGGTGCAGACGATGGACAGCGCATCGCCTTGCGGTGGTGACCACCCGGCATAGCTGTCATGGTCTGGCCGGGCTTCGGTCCAGGTGGGTGGCAGTCCGGCCGCCCGCAGCATGTCAAAGAACGCCTGCGGTTGTGCGACGCCCGCAACCGCCAGCACCGGCACGCCCCGCAGGGCTGAAAGCGGCACGTGGCTGCCGTCCCTGCGCAGCGCGTGATCGGCAAGGGCACGTGTCGCCCGAAAACCTGCGAAAGCGGGATGCACGCCGGTGTGCACGACCAGGTCTGCCGGCCTGGGCCAGGGCTCGCGCAACGGCCCGGCGGGCAGCAGCCAACCGTTGCCTGCGCCGCGGTCGTCGAACACACAGATTTCCATGTCGCGCTCGAGCGCCGTGTGCTGGAGGCCATCGTCCGAGACGATCACCTGGGTGTCGGGGTGGGCCACGAGCAACGCGCGGGCTGCCTCCACGCGGCGACGCGCAACGAACACCGGCACGCCGGTGCTGCGGCGCACGAGCAGCGGCTCATCACCGACCCCGCTCGGTAGGCTGCCCGGCAGCACCTCGCGGCAATCGTCCCGGCCATCTGCGATGGACCTCCCGTGGCCGCGCGAGACCACGCCGACACGCAGGCCACGCGCGGCCATGTGCCGCACCAGCGCCATCACGATCGGGGTCTTGCCCGAGCCGCCGGCGACCACATTCCCGACCACGATCACAGGCACGGGCATGTGCTCGGAACGCAGCACGCGCCACCGGTAGAGCGCGCGCCGCAGCGCCGTCAGCGCGCCATACAGCAGCGACAGCGGCCACAGCGCGCAGGCCAGAAGGCCACGCCCCCGCCAGGCGCGCAGCAGCAGCTGTTCGAGCGACTCGCGTTGCATGCGCCCGCGGACCGGCGTCAACGGTTGCCGGTCAGGGCGGACTGCGTGGCGAAGGTGATCTGCGACAAGCCGGATCGGCGAGCCGCCTCCATCACCGTGATCACCGACTGGTGCGCCGCGCTGGCGTCGGCGCTGATGATCAGGACCATGTCCTTGTTGCCCTTGGCGGTGGCGCCCAGCACCTGGGTGAGCGCGTCGAGCGAGCGTCCTTCCACCACGGTCTTGTTGACGGCGTAGCGGCCGTCGGCGCTGACGGCCACGATGATTTCCTTCGGGCGGTCGCGCTGTGCCTCGGCATTTGCCTCGGGCAGCTTCACCTGCAGTTCGGTGAACTTGCTGTAGGTGGTCGACAGCATCAGGAAGATGAGCACGACCAGCAGCACGTCGATGAACGGGATCAGGTTGATCTCGGGTTCTTCGCGGTGGCGATGGCGAAAGTTCATGGGGCGCCCGTGTCAGCGTTTCTTGATGGCGTTCAGGTGCCGTGCGAACTGGTCGGCTGCGAGTTCCAGCGTGAGCAGGTATTCGTCGACCCGCGCGCGGAAATAGCGCCAGAAGATCAGCGACGGGATCGCCACCATCAACCCGAAAGCGGTGTTGTACAGCGCGATCGAAATGCCCTGTGCCAGCTGGGCCGGATTGCCGCCGGCTCCCGCCCCGCCGCCCGATTGCGAGCCGAAGATCTCGATCATTCCGATCACGGTGCCGAGCAGGCCCAGCAGCGGCGCGGCGGAGGCGATGGTGGCCAGTGCGCTCAAATACTTTTCAAGCCGGTGGGCAACGGCGCGACCGGCGTTTTCCATTGCGCCGCGCACATCTTCGTCGCTGCTGCGCGGGTTGGTGTTCAGGGTGCGCAGACCGCTCGCCAGCACTTCGCCCATCGCTGAATTTTGCGCGAGTTGGTTCACGATGCCGGGCGCGGGCACGCTGGTTTGCGCCACGGTCAGCACCTCGGACAACAACTTCGGTGGGGCAATCTTGGCCGTCTTGAGGCTGATGAAACGCTCGATGACCAGGGCCAGAGCAAGGATGGAACACGCAACCAGCGGCCAGATCGGCCAGCCTGCGGCTTGTATGATCGAAAACAAATTAGGGCACTCCGCAGAGATAAACTCGCTGCGATTATGGCCCAGCGCCCGAACCGGTCACAGCTTTTGTACACCGCCTTCGCGAGCGCCAACATCGCCAGTTTCACCCACAGATGCTGTGGATAACTTTGTGAAGAACTCCTGAACTGACCCCCCAAAGCCAGCACCCATGCGGCGTTGTGTCAGATCGATGAAAATTTAAGCAAAAAAATTGTCAATCAAATCAATCACTTGTCACGCGCGCGCTGGGCTTGGAGGCTGCTTCTGTCAGGGTATTGAAGGCAAAAGGTGCCCGGTCCGCGCTGTGGAGTACTACGGCTGGCCATGCTGCGCAGCAACATCCACATGGCAATCTCCGTGAATGAAAATCCAGCGCTGGCGCCGCCAATCTGGCCAGTTGGCGCGCTGTGCCGCGCCATTGCTGACAGTCTCGAGGCGCGGTTCAATCCTGTCGCGGTCCGCGGGGAGATTTCGGGCTTTTCGCGCGCGGCCAGCGGACATTGCTACTTCAGCATCAAGGATGCGCAAGGCCAGATTCGCTGTGCCATGTTCCGCCGCGCCGCTGGGCTGCTCGGTTTTGTTCCCCGCGATGGCGAATTGGTGGAAGTGCGCGGTCGGCTCGATGTCTATGGTCCGCGAGGCGACCTGCAGCTCATCGTGGAAAGCCTTCAGCAGGCGGGGCAGGGTGCGCTGTTCGAGCAGTTTTTGCGCCTGAAGGCCAAGCTCGACAGCGAAGGCATGTTCGATCCTGGCCGCAAGCGCGGCCTGCCGCTTCTGCCGCGGGGCATCGGCGTGGTGACATCGCTGGGCGCGGCCGCGCTGCATGACGTGGTCACCGCGCTGAGGCGGCGGGTGCCGCACATCCCCGTCGTGGTGGCACCCGCGTTGGTGCAGGGCGCGGCAGCGCCGGCCGACCTGTTGCGCGCGCTGGCCAACCTGTACCGGATGACGCCCGACGGACGCGATGCCGCGGCCCATGCAGGCACCGGCCACGCGCCCGACGCGGGCAACGATGTGGTCATCGACGTGATCCTGCTGGTGCGTGGCGGCGGTGCCATCGAAGACCTCTGGGCTTTCAACGACGAAGCCGTCGCCCGGCTCGTGGCCCGGAGCCCGGTGCCGGTGGTCAGCGGTGTGGGTCATGAAACCGACTTCACGATTGCCGACTTCGTCGCCGACCTGCGTGCCCCCACGCCCACGGCCGCGGCCGAGCTGGTGTCCGCGCCGCGCGAGGTGTGGCTCGCGGCCCTGGAACTGGCTGGCGAGCGGCTGGCCGATGCGGTCACGCGACAGCTCGACGCCCGGGGCCAGCGCATCGACCTGGCCGCTTCGCGCTTGGGCCGGCCCTCGGGTTGGCTGGCGCGCGAGCAGTCTCGGCTGGCGCAACTGGCCCAGCGTCTGCGGTATGAGACCCTGGCACGTGTCGAGCGGCACCGCCAGCGGTGGCGCCAGCACGATGGCGAGTTTCCCGGGCGGGTTCAGGCGGCGTTGGCGCGCAGTCATGATCGGCTCGACCGCGCAGACCGCGCCCTGGCGCTGCTCGACCCGCGGCTGGTGCTGAAGCGGGGCTATGCCCTGCTCGCGACGGCTGACGGCAGCCCGCTGACCAGCGTGACCCAGGCCGCGCCTGGCGACGTCGTGAGGGCCGACCTGTCCGACGGCGAGGTTGATCTGACGGTGCGGTCCGTCCAGCGCATTTAGTTTCTACAATCGCCCTTCCCACCACCAACCCACGAGGAAGAAAAATGGAACGTACCCTGCCACCATTGCCTTACGCGATCGACGCGCTGGCGCCGGCTTACTCCAAGGAAACGATGGAGTACCACTATGGCAAGCACCACAACGCCTATGTCGTGAACCTCAACAACCTGCAGAAGGGCACCGAATTCGAAGAGCTTCCGCTGGAAGAAGTGGTGAAGAAGTCGAGCGGCGGCGTGTACAACAACGCGGCGCAGATCTGGAACCACACCTTTTTCTGGAGCTGCATGAAGCCCCAGGGCGGCGGCGAGCCGACGGGCCCGTTGGCCGCGGCGATCACCGCGAAGTGGGGCAGCTACGCGGCCTTCAAGGAAGCGTTCGTCAAGTCGGCCGTCGGCAACTTCGGTTCGGGCTGGACGTGGCTGGTGAAAAAGGCGGACGGCTCGGTCGACATCGTCAACACCGGAGCGGCCGGCACCCCGCTGACCACCGCCGACAAAGCGCTGCTGACGGTCGACGTTTGGGAGCATGCGTACTACATCGACTACCGCAACGCACGCCCCAAGTTCCTCGAGACGTTCTTCAGCAGCCTCGTGAACTGGAAGTTCGCCGAAGGCAACTTCGCCTGAGCGGCGCCCTGAGCACTTCGGAAAAGCCGGCAGCTGCCGGCTTTTTTGTGCCCGCTCGCCGCGTCAGCGGCCCGGCGTGAAGGGCGCGCCGCCGAGCCGGAACCCGGCCTTCAGGTTCTTGCGCGCGAACCAGCCCTGGTTCATCTCGAGCACGTAGCGCACCGGCCGCGTCGAGCAGTGCGAATCGGTCGTCTGGGGCTGCATGTCGACCAGATTGACGATCGTTCCGTCGTCGGCCACGAACGCGGCGGTCAGGGGCAACAGCGTATTGCGCATCCA
>JAQGNA010000258.1 GCA_028292075.1 Rhodoferax sp.
CCTGAAGGCCTGCCGATGCGGCTCGTCAGGCCAGATCGAGTTCTTCGATGATGGCGGCCAGTTCCTGCCGGCCGGCGCCGTCCAGCACTTTCAACGGCAAGGGTAGGCTTGGGTGGGACGTCAAACCCAGCATCTCCGCCGCTGCCGCCACGGCGCGCAAACTGCCGCCGTGTTGGCGGAAAAGAGTCCACAGCGGCGCCAGGCGGACCGAGAGCCGCGACGCGTCGGCTGCGTCGCCGGCTTGTGCCGCACGCGCAATGGCCAGCGCGGTGTTGGGGAACAGGCCGCCGATCACGGAATACCAGGCCTCGCATCCCGCATTCAGGCCGGTGGCCGCCAGCGCGTCGCCACTGACGCCGATCGTCACATGCGCCGGAACCAGCGCACGCAGCCGGGCAACACGCGCCTGAGCGGCAACCGGATCGACCGGAACGCCGGGAATCTTGATGGACGCCACGCCGGGAAGCTGCGCGATCCGGCCGTGCAGTTCATCGCTGAATTCGAAGTGCGTGGTGCCCGGGTTGTCGTACACGACAAGCGGCACGGAGACAGATCGCGCCACGGCCTCGAACAGGCCGAACACCTCGTCCGCCGACAGCTTGTGGTACGACACCGGCGCCAGCAACAGACCACTGGCGCCGGCTTTTTGCGCGTCTTCGGCCAGCGCCAAAACGTCGCGCGTGCGCAGGGCGCCGACGCCGACGATGACCGGGATGTCACCCGCGTGCGCAACCGCGAGTTGCGCCACGCGCTGGCGCTCGGCGCGGTTCAGGTAGGCGTAGCTGCCGGTCGAACCGAGAGCGCCGATGGTGTCGACACGGGCCGCCGCCAGCCGGTCGACCAGGCGGCCGAACGCGGCCTCGTCCACGCCCGCCTCGTTCATGGGCGTCAACGGGAACGCGCTCAAGCCAGAGAACATCTTGTGGTCTTTCATGCCGTATCTCCCCACGTCGCCGTGTCGTTTGTCAATGTCAATGTCAATGTCAATGGCGCCCGGCGCTGCCGGGCGCAGGCTCGGCGTCAAATGTCTTCCAGCAACGGGTACGGCAAAGGCAGCAGGGTGATCGCAGGTCCGCCGGCCGTGCCGACCGCCAGGCGCGCCGCCTGCGCCGCCGTCTGCATCGACACGATGGCGTCGAAGCCACCCGCCGGCGCCGGAGCGGCCTGCACCACCACGCCGCATGGCTGCTCGGGGTCGGGGTCGGCGTACACCTCCTGGCCCGCGGCCAGGGCCGCGTCGGCATGTACGACGTAGGCACGGCGCTTCAGCGTGCCGCGGAACTGGCTGCGGGCAACCACCTCCTGCCCGGGGTAGCAGCCCTTCTTGAAGTTCACACCGCCCACCGATTCGTAGTTGAGCATCTGCGGCACCAGCGCTTCGAAGATCGGCTGCGACACGGTGGCCACGCCGCTGCGCACCTCGGTCCAGAGCCACTGCTCGGCCGTCAATGCCGGACCTGCGGGCAGAGCAGCATCTGGCGGCGACAGCAGAAGGGCGCGCGGTTGGCCGTCTGCGGGGTAGAGCGCCACGGCGGTGGCTGCGCCCATTTGAGCGCGTGTCCACGGGGCGGCGCCCGGGGCAATGGCTTGCCCCACGGCTTCGCCCACGAGGCCGAATAGCCTGAAGTCAGCCGTGGCATCGCTCAGTTTTGCCTTGGCACGCATGACGAACATCGACAGTCGCTTGAGCTTGGCGGGCAATAAATCGAGGCTGCACACCAGCAGCACCTCGGCCGGCCCGCGCCGGTAGCCGATGAAGCTGGCCTGCATGCGGCCCTTGGGCGAACAGAACGCAGCCAGGCGGGCATGGCCTTCGTCCAGCAAGGCGAAGTCGTTGGTCAGCTGGCCCTGAAGGAATTTGACCGCATCGTCGCCCTCGGCGCGGATCACGCCGAGGTGGGTGAGGGACGCGACGCCCTGTAAGCCGGAAAGTGGGTGATTCATCCCGTCAATTATCATGCCCCTCCATTGTTCATAAGGCGGGTAGGGTTGTGCTTCGTTTGCTGCGTTGGTTGATGTTGTTGGCCATCCTGTGCGGCGGCGCGGGTTGGTGGTGGGTGCACCACCCGTTGCCGGTCGGCCCCGCGGTGCTGGACCTGACGATTCCGCCGGGCACCTCGGCGCGGGGCGTCGCCGAGGCCGTGACCAAAGCCGGCGTGCGAACCCCGGCCGATCTGCTGTTCCTGTGGTTCCGGCTCTCGGGCGAGGCGCGGCAGATCAAGGCCGGCAGCTACGAAATCGAACCTGGCGCCACGCCCGTCAGCCTGCTTGACAAACTGGTTCGCGGCGAACAGGCGCTGAGGTCGGTCACCTTTGTCGAAGGCTGGAACTTCCGGCAGGTGCGCGATGCATTGGCCAAGGCCGAACGGCTGAACGCCGACAGCAAGCCGATGGACGCGGCACAGATCATGCAAGCCATCGGCCGACCGGGCGTCGCCCCTGAAGGCCGCTTCTTTCCCGACACCTACACCTATGCCAAGGGGTCGAGCGACCTCGATGTGCTGAAGCGCGCCATGGTGGC
>JAQGNA010000291.1 GCA_028292075.1 Rhodoferax sp.
CACGCCTTCCACGCTCCTGCAATAGGCCAGCGCCACGCGGGACGCGGGCACCGGCTCGAAACCCGGAAAGAACGGACCGTAGACGGCCATCGACTCGCGCAGCACGTTCGGGCTGACCGCGTTGATGCGGATGCCGCGCTGCAGTTCCACGGCCGCCCCCCGCACGAAGCCGTCTATGGCGGCGTTGACCGTGGTGGCGTAGGCGCCTTGGGCAATGGGCTCGTCGCTCACGATGCCGCTGGTGAGCGTGATCGAGCCGCCGTCGTTCAGGAAATGCTGCCCTGTCAACGCCAGGTCGACCTGCCCGAGCAGCTTGTCGTGCAGGCCTTTCTGGAATTGCGCAGCGGTCATGGAAGACAGCGGGCCGAAGTGCAGCGAGCCGGTGGTCGAGACGATGGCGTCGACGCGGCCCACCTTGTCGAACAAGGCCTGCACTGTCTCGTGGCGGGTGATGTCCACCGGATGGCCGGCGCTCTGACGTCCGGCCTGGACGATTTCATGGCGTGGAGAGAGGGCTTCGACCACGGCGCGTCCAATGGTGCCGCTGGCACCGATGACAAGAATCTTCATGCTTTTTCCTGAGGTTGCCGGACCCGATCTGGTTCCGTCCGGTCATTGTCGAAAAGCATCGATGAAAGATAAAGCCTCTATCATTTCGTTCATTTCAAACCAACGGTTCTGAATCGATGGACACTTTGTTGAGCATGCAGGTCTTCGTCGCGGTGGTGGACCAGGGCAGCCTCACCGCCGCCGCCACGGCTTTCTCGCTGTCGCAGCCCATGGTGGGCAAGCACATCCGCCACCTGGAGCAACGGGTGGGTGCGCGCCTGCTGGTGCGCACCACCCGCCGCCAGAGCCTGACCGAGATCGGCCAGCTGTACTACGACCAATGCCGCCAGATCCTCGAGCAGGTGCGCCAGGCCGAGGCCGGCACCGATGCGCTGCGCCTGGCGCCGCGCGGCACGCTGCGCATCAATGCGCCGGTGTCGTTCGGCGGCACGATGCTGGCGCCGGCGCTGACCGAATTTCTGGCGCTCTACCCCGAGCTGCAGGCGGTGCTCACGCTGAACGACCGCGTCATCGACCTGGTCGACGAGGGCTACGACGTGGCGGTGCGGGTTGGCACGCTGGCCGACTCGGGCCTGGTGGCGCGGGCGCTGCGGCCCTACGGCATGCTGATCTGCGCGTCGCCGGCCTACCTGGCGCGACGCGGCACGCCAGAAGCACCGGCCGACCTCTTGCGGCACGAATGCCTGGGCTTCGCGCACTGGGCCCGCAGTGGCGGCTGGTTGCTCGACCGCGACGACAAGCTGGTGAAGTCGCTGCCGACCAGCCGGCTGCTGTCCAACAACGGCCAGGCCCTGCGCATGGCGGCGTTGCATGGCTTCGGCATCGTGATGCAGCCGGCGGTGCTGCTGGCCGACGACGTGGCTGCCGGGCGGCTGCTGCCGCTGCTGACGGAACATCTCCCAGCCCCCATGCCGATGCACCTGGTCTACCCCCGCGACCGCGTGCCGGTGCCCAAGCTTTCGCGCTTCATCGACTTCATGCTGGCGCGCTTCGGCTGAAAGTTATTCGCAGGGCACCCAGATTTTTTCAAACCGGTGGACGCTGCAATTCGGTAGCATCGCGCCACTTCCAAAGGCCCCAAGGAGACCATTCGTGCCCGTGATCACCAACATCGAAGACCTGCGCGTGCTGGCCAAGAAGCGGGTGCCCCGCATGTTCTACGACTATGCCGATTCGGGCTCGTGGACCGAGAGTACCTACCGCGCCAACACCTCCGATTTTCAGAAGATCAGGCTGCGCCAGCGGGTGGCGGTGAACATGCTGAACCGCAGCACGGCGTCGACCATGGTCGGCGTGCCGGTGGCGATGCCGGTGGCCATCGCCCCCACAGGCCTCACCGGCATGCAGCATGCCGACGGCGAAATTCTGGCGGCGCAGGCGGCCGAGAAGTTCGGCATCCCGTTCACGCTGTCGACCATGAGCATCTGCTCGATCGAGGACATTGCCGCCCACACCACGGCGCCGTTCTGGTTTCAGCTGTATGTGATGCGCGACCGCGGCTTCATCGAGCGGCTGATCGAACGCGCCCGCGTGGCCAAGTGCGGCGCGCTGGTGCTCACGCTCGACCTGCAGATCCTCGGCCAGCGCCACAAGGACATCAAGAACGGCCTGACCGCGCCGCCCAAGCTCACCATTCCCAACCTCATCAACCTGGCCACCAAGCCGCGCTGGTGCATGGGCATGCTCGGCACCAAGCGGCGGCAGTTCGGCAACATCGTCGGCCATGTGACGGGCGTGGACAACATGGGCTCGCTGTCCGAGTGGACGGCCAAGCAGTTCGACCCGGCGCTGAACTGGGGCGACGTCGAATGGATCAAGAAGCGCTGGGGCGGCAAGCTGATCATCAAAGGGATCCAGGACGTGGAAGACGCGCGCATGGCCGTCGACAGCGGCGCGGACGCGCTGATCGTGTCGAACCACGGCGGCCGCCAACTGGACGGCGCCGATTCGAGCATCCAGGCGCTGCCGGCCATCGTCGATGCCGTGGGCAGCCGCATCGAGGTGCACATGGACGGCGGTATCCGCTCCGGCCAGGACGTCGTGAAGGCCCTGGCCCTCGGCGCCAAGGGCACCTACATCGGCCG
>JAQGNA010000314.1 GCA_028292075.1 Rhodoferax sp.
GCTGGCCCGCGATGGCCGCCTGGTCGCCAGCTACCCGAGCCAGACCGCGCCCGATGATGCCAAGCTCGTGAGAGAGCTTGAAAAACAACTTGGCGTGAAATAAATACTAAGTGGTAATTTTTTCTACCGATTGGTATAAGATCGGGCCATGGCACGTCATGGCTTCACACTAATTTACCCGGCACTCTACGGCGAGCCCGGGAACTTTCCGTTGCGCCGCGCGGTCCATGAGAGCGTCGAGCCGCGATCGTTGCGGCCCTTTTTCTGGCAGCGAAGCCTTCCCCACTTGCGTGGTCTGGAAGTTCCCCCGGGGCGGTTCTCCTCCTCCCTCCCTCCCTTGTTCGCGTCGGGGTGCTTCGCAGCCATTTTCATTCCTGCCCACGCCAGTCGCGGCGCTGCGGCGCAATTATGAAGATCGCCATCATCGGCTCTGGCATCGCCGGGCTCGCGGTGGCGCACCGGCTGATCGGTCGAGCTGACGTCACCTTGTTCGAAGCCGGCAGCTACTTCGGTGGTCACACGCACACGGTCGCCGTGACGCTGCCGCTCGCGTCCGGAGGCGAGGCCACCCACGGCGTGGACACCGGCTTCCTGGTATTCAACGAGCGCACCTACCCCCATCTGATCGCTCTGCTGGCCGAGCTGAATGTCGCCACCACGCAGTCCGACATGTCCTTTTCGGCGCAGGTCCCGGGTGCGGCGGGCGGCGGCCGTCCCATCGAGTGGAGCGGCTCCAGCCTCGACACCGTGTTCGCCCAACGCGCCAACCTGTTGAACCCGCGCTTCTGGGGCATGCTCGGCGACCTGCTGCGCTTCAACCGCCTCACCAACGCTCTGGCCGAACAGGGGCGCGATGCCGAGCTCATGCAGCCGCTCGGCGACTTCCTGGTCGACAACCGTTTCGGCACGGCCTTCCGAGACTGGTACTTCCTGCCGATGATGGCCTGCATCTGGAGCTGCCCCACCGAGCAGATGCTGCGGTTCCCGGTGGCCACCATGGTGCGCTTCTGCCACAACCACGGCCTGATCCAGGTAACCGGCCGGCCGCAGTGGTGGACGGTGGCCGGCGGCGCCCGCCACTACGTCGACAAGATCACCGCGCGCATTGCCGACAAGCGTCTCGACACCCCCGTGCTGCGCGTGGCGCGCACCGCCAGCGGCGTGCGGGTCATCAGCCGCCGACATGGCCAGACGCACCAGGAAACCTTCGACCGGGTGGTCTTCGCGACCCATTCCGACCAGGCCCTGGAACTGCTCGAGGCGCCCACCAGCGACGAAGCCGCCACGCTCGGCGCCATCCGCTACCACCCGAACCGCGCCGTGCTGCACACCGACGCCAGCGTGCTGCCGCGCCGGCCCAAGGCCTGGGCTGCCTGGAACTACGAAAGCGCGCCGGCCGGACCAGCGGCAGCCGGAGAGTCGCCGAGGGTCTGCCTCCACTACCTGATCAACCGCCTGCAGCCGGTGCCCTGGCAGCAGCCGGTGGTGGTGTCGCTGAATCCGATCCGCGAGATCGCGCGTCAGCATGTCATGGGCAGCTTCGACTATGCGCATCCGGTGTTCGACCTTGCCGCCATCCGCGCGCAGGCCCGCATGCCCGCGCTCCAGGGGCGGCAGCACACCTATTTCTGCGGCGCCTGGATGGGCTACGGCTTTCATGAGGATGGCCTGAAGGCCGGCCTTGCGGTGGCCGACCGCCTGCTGGCCGACATCGCCGCCCAGCCTGGCACCGACGCTTCGACGGCTCCCCATGCCGTGGCAGCCGCATGAGGACGCCATGCGCCCCGCCGCGCCGCTGATCGGCTTCGGCCAGGTGCGGCACACGCGACTGCGGCCGCAGCGCCATGCTTTCCAGTACCCCACCTACTTCCTCATGCTGCCCCTCCGCGCGATGGCACTCGGTGGTGCGGCCGCGCAAGGCCCGCTGGCGGTCAACCGCCGCGGACTTCTGAGCTTTCACGACAGCGACCACGGCGACGGCCGCGGCCCCGCCCAGGGCGGCGCGCTGGCCTGGCTTGACAGCCTGCTGCAAGGCCATGGCATTGCGGACGCCGACGGCGAGGTCTGGCTGCACTGCTACCCGCGCGTGCTGGGCTACACCTTCAAGCCGGTCAGCTTCTGGTATTGCCACAGCATCGACGGCGCACTGCGGACAGTGGTGGTCGAGGTCAACAACACCTTCGGCGAACGCCACTGCTACCTGCTCGATGCCCCGAAGCTGGGGGTCGAGGCGGTGGCCGACAAGGTGTTCCATGTGTCGCCGTTCTGCGCCGTCGAAGGACGCTACCGGTTCCGCTTCATGCGCCGCACGCTGGACGCCGCCCATGGCACCGAGCAGACCGTGGCCCGCGTGGAGCATGACGACGATGCCGGCCCGCTGATCCTCACCAGCGTGAGCGGCACCCTGGAGCCGCTCACCGCCGCCAGCCTGCGCCGCGCGTTCTGGGGCTATCCCGCCATGACCTTCGGCGTCATGGCCCGCATTCACTGGCAGGCTTTTGCACTGTGGCGCAAGAAGCTGCCGTTCTTCCGCAAGCCCGCCCTGCCCGAATCCTTCGTGACGCGTTAACGAGACCCCTGCCATGAGCCTATCGACCTCCACGACCGCCCCGCATCTGCAGATTCCGGCCAGTGCGCCGCCGGCCGCGCGCACCGCGCTCAGGCTGCTGCAACGGCTGAAGCACGGCAGCCTGACCCTGCAGCTGCCCGACGGTTCCATGCAGGTGTTCGGCCAGCCGCACCACGGCCAATCTTCCGACGCGCCGTCCGCCGCCATGACGCTGCGCAACTGGAACGTCTGCGCCGCAGCGCTGCGCTCGGGCGACATCGGCGTGGCCGAGAGCTACCTTGCCGGCGACTGGAGCACGCCGCACCTCACCGACCTGCTCACGCTGTTCATCGCCAACCGGCAGGACATCGAGGCCGTGGTCTACGGCAGCTGGGCGGGCCGGCTCTGGTACCGGGTCAAGCACCTGTTGAACCGCAACACCAAGGTCAACAGCCAGAAGAACATCCACGCCCACTACGACCTGGGCAATGCCTTCTACGCGCTGTGGCTCGACGACTCCATGAACTACTCGTCGGCCTGGTTCAACGGCCGCTTCGACCAGCCGATGCGTGCGGCGCAGGACGCCAAGGTCCGCCGCGCGCTCGAGATGGTGCAGGCCCGCGAGGGCGACCGCATCCTCGAGATCGGTTGCGGCTGGGGGGCGCTGGCCGAGATGGCCACCGCCGAATTCGGCGCCTCGCTCACCGGCGTGACGCTCAGCACCGAGCAGCTGGCCTTTGCGCAGGCGCGCATGCAGCGCGTCGGCGTGCCGGCAGGCCCGGGCCAGCAGGCCGACCTGCGTCTGCAGGACTACCGCGACATCGGTGCCACCACGCCCGACGCGCCGTTCGACGCCATCTGCTCCATCGAGATGATCGAGGCCGTGGGCCGCGAATACTGGCCGACCTACTTTCAGTCGGTGCACCGCCTGCTTAAGCCGGGCGGCCGGGCCTGCATCCAGAGCATCGTCATCGACGACGCACTGTTCGAGCGCTACGTGACCTCGACCGACTTCATCCAGCAGTACATCTTTCCGGGCGGCTGCCTGCCGTGCCCACGCGAGTTCCGGCGCGAGGCTGCGGCGGCGGGCCTCGAGGTGGTCGATGAATTTTCGTTCGGCCTCGACTATGCCGAGACGCTGCGGCGCTGGCGAGAGAAGTTTCTGGCGTCGCGCCAGCAGGTGCTGCAACTCGGTTTCGACGAGAGGTTCATGCGCGTATGGGAGTTCTATCTGGCCTATTGCGAAGCCGCCTTCGCCAAGGCCAACATCGACCTGGTGCAGTACACGCTGGTCAAGCCGGTCCGCACCGGCGCGCCGTGAATGCCTTGGATGCCGGGGACGCCGTCAACGCCATAAACGCCGCCAGCACCATGAACGCCGCCGCGATGCAGTTGAAACGGTCGATGACATCGCTGGTGACAGCCTTGATGGTGGCGTTGGCCATGTCTCTCACGCTCGCTGCCAATGCGCGGGCCGAGCAGCCTCCGGCCGAAGTGGTCAAGGTACTGCCATCGGCCGCGCTGGTCGGCTCGGCGCGGCTGCGCGTCTGGGGCTTCGAGGTGTACGACGCACGGCTCTGGGCCGCGCCCGGGGTGCAGCCCGTCCTGCCACCGGTGCAGCAGCCCGCGCTGTTCGCGCTCGAACTGCGCTATCTGCGAGCCTTCAGTGCCAGCGAGATTGCGCGCCGCTCCGTCGACGAGATGCGCCGCGGCGCCAGCATCGACGACGCGGAGTCGGAGCGCTGGCAGGCCGCCATGCGCGCAGTCTTCCGCGACGTGAAGCCCGGCGACCGCATCACCGGCATCTACCGCCCGGCAGGCGACGGCGTCGGACCGGCAGCGGCGAGCTTCGCCTTCAACGGTGCGCCCACCGGCGAGATCCGCGACGGCCAGTTCGCGCCGCTGTTCTTTGGCATCTGGCTGGCGCCCACCACCTCCGAGCCCGCCATGCGCCAGGCCTTGCTGGGCCGGCCATGACGATATCGACGCTCGGGACGAACGTGGCGGCGGCCCCCCGATGAACGGCGCCACGAACGGCAGTACCGGCGGCATGGCAGGCGGCATCCTGTTGCGGCGCGACGGCTTTTGCTACGGCCTCCTGGGCATGCCGCTGGCCTTCGTCGCGCTGCCGCTGTACGTGGTGCTGCCCAACCACTATGCCCGCGAGTTTGGCGTGCCGCTGGCCACTCTGGGCTGGCTGCTGCTGGGGGCCAGGCTGTTCGATGCCTTCATCGATCCGCTGATCGGCCGCGCCAGTGACCGCCTGTTCGCCCGTTCCGCCGGCGCGGTGCTGGCCGTCGGCGGGCTGGCCGCGGTGGCCCTGGCGCTTGGGTTCACCGGGCTGTTTTTTCCCGCATGGCGCGAGCCTGACCGCTTGCTGGCCTGGGCGGCGGCCATGCTGATGCTGACCTACCTGGCCTACAGCACGCTGAGCGTGTCGCACCAGGCCTGGGGCGCCTTGTTGGGCGGCGACGAGGCCCGCCGCAGCCGCATCGTCGCCTGGCGAGAAGGCCTGGGGCTGGTGGGAGTGGTGGCCGCCTCGGTGCTGCCGGTGACCGCCGGGCTGCCAGCCACCACCGGCGTGTTTTTCGTGCTGCTGGCCCTGGGCTGGCTGGCCTGGCGGAAGGCGCCACGGCCACTGACGTTGCCGGCAGCCACGGGTCTTCAATTGATGACACCACCGGCCGGGACGGGCCTGGCAAGCATGCCGCCGCGTGCGCCGCATCCTCTGCGCCATGCGGGCTTCCGCAGGTTGCTGGCGGTCTTCATGCTGAACGGCATTGCCAGTGCCGTGCCGGCCACGCTGGTGCTGTTCTTCGTGCAGGACCGGCTCCAGGCGCCGGCCGGCATGGAGCCAGCGTTCCTCGGCCTTTATTTCGTCTGCGCCGCGGCCGCGATCCCGCT
>JAQGNA010000340.1 GCA_028292075.1 Rhodoferax sp.
CCGCCATGGGCGTGGCGGTGTTCGCCGGCATGATCGGCGTGACGGCCTTCGGCCTGTTCCTGACGCCGGTGTTCTACGTGCTGATGCGCCGCCTGGCGGGCAACCGCGCCCTCAAGCTGCACGGCACGGAGCCGCACGCGGAAGAGGCTTTTGTCACGGCGCATCCGGTGGCGCATGGCGGCGGCGGTGGCTCGGTCCACCCGTTGCCGGCCGCGCCGCTGAAGACGCTGGAATGAGCCCGACACCGTTCGCGATGAGCTGCCCTACCGCTCGTCCCGAGCTTGTCGCAGGGCCATTGACCCACCACTGCTCAGGCCGAACCCAACCCGTTCGTCCCGAGCCTGTCGAAGGACTGGTCACCACCCGCTGACTTCGCCCACACCGTTCGGGCTGAGCCCGTCGAAGCCGCGCTACCCCTGTGCAGACCCTTCGACAAGCTCAGGGCGAACGGTACAGGGAGTGAACATCACCAATCGGAGAAACCACCATGCCTCTCTTCCCTTACCTCACCCGCCCAACCCCACCGATCGGCATAGCCCAACCACCGTTCGGCATGAGCCCAACCACCGTTCGTCCTGAGCTTGTCGAAGGAACCCTTACCCACCACCGCTCCAGCCGAACCCGACCCGTTCGTCCTGAGCCTGTCGAAGGAACCCTTACCCACCACCGCTCCGGCCGAACCCAACCCGTTCGTCCTGAGCCTGTCGAAGGATCGGTCACCACCCACTGACCCCACCCCACCGTTCAGGCTGAGCCTGTCGAAGCCGCGCAATCCCTTGCGCAGACCCCTTCGACAAGCCCAGGGCGAACGGTACCCGCGATGACCATCACCCAACGGAGAACCACCATGCATCTCTTCCCTCACCTCACCCGCCCCGCCCTCACCGCGCTGCTCGCCGCCCTGGTGCTCGCCGGCTGCGCCACCGCGCCGGCTATCGACCCCGTCGCCATCGCCGCCGCGCCCGCCGCCTTCAAGGAAACCACGGCCACCAACGGCGGCCAATGGGTGCAGGCCGCGCCCGCCGAGGCCCGCGACCGCGGCAACTGGTGGCGCGCCTTCAACGACCCCGCGCTCGACGCCCTGATCGAGCGCGCCACGCAGCAGAACAGCAGCATCGCCGAAGCCGCCGCGCGGCTGCGCCAGGCCCAGGCGCTGGTGCGCAACAGCGAAGCAGACCGCTCGGTGCAATTCGGCCTGGGCGCCGGCGCGGTGCGCGAGGCCGGGGCCAACACGGCCGGCGGCAGCACGCCGAGCAAGCTGTTCAACGCCCAGGCCCAGCTGTCGTACGAGGTCGACCTGTTCGGCCGCCTGGCCCGCGCCACCGACGCCGCCAGCCTCGACGCCCAGGCCAGCGCCGCACTGGTGCAGAGCACCCGCCTGCTGGTTCAGGCCAACGTCGCACAGACCTACCTGTCGCTGCGCGCCGTGGACGCCGAGCGGGCCCTGGTGCGCGAAACCGTGGCCGCCTACCGCGACACGCTCAACCTGACACAGCGCCGATTCAACGCAGGTGACGTGGCCGAGCTCGACGTGGCCCGCGTGGCAACGGAAGTCGCATCCACCGAGTCCGACGCCCTGGCCCTGGACCGCCAACGCGCCACGCTGGAACACGCGCTCGCCGTGCTGGTCGGCGATGCGGCATCCCAGTTCAGCCTGCCCAACCTGGACAACGCCGAATGGCGCGCCGCGTTGCCGACCATTCCCGCCGGCGTGCCCGCCACGGTGCTGACGCGCCGGCCCGACGTGGCCGCCTCGCAAAGCAGTTTGCTGGCCGCGCAAGCCCGCGTCGGCGTGGCGCAGGCCGCGTGGTTCCCGAGCGTGTCGCTCACCGCGGCCGGCGGCTTTGCCTCGCCCGACCTCGGCGACGTGTTCAAGTGGTCGGCACGCGCCTGGGGCATCGGCGCACTGCTGTCGCTGCCCATCTTCGACGGCGGCCGCCGCGAGGCCGGCGTGCAGTCGGCCAGCGCCCAGCTCGACGGCGCCACGGCCGCCTACCGCGGCCAGGTGCTGACGGCGTTCCAGGAAGTGGAAGACCAGCTCGCCTCGCTGCGCCTGCTGGCCCGGCAGACCGAAGCCCAGGACCGCGCCGTCGAATCCGCCACCCGCGCCACGCGCCTGTCCGACTCACGTTACCGCAACGGTTATGTGAGCCAGCTCGACCTGCTCGACGCCCGCCGCAGCGAACTGCGCAACCGCCGCCAGGCACTGGGCGTGCGCTCGGCGCAGTACCAGTCGACGGTGGTGCTGATCCGGGCGCTGGGTGGGGGGTGGTACGGAGAGGCCAAGACCAGTGCGGCAAATGCGACGGAGGCCATCGCTGCACGGTAGAGTCAAGAATCTGAAGGGTACTCAAAGGTGGACACACGCGTGGCGACCACAGCCACTGCTTTGAAGAGTAAGCCTATTCGGACAAGGCACGTGGCGCAAACATGATCAGACCGATCACTGCTGCCGCATACAGGAGAAGTCCCCAGTCATAGACAAAGTGGCCCTTCAGCGTGTGACTCACAAACGTGCCCGCTGTGAAGAACAAGGTGGCAAACGCGCATTCCCCTGCAGCGACGGCGTACCAAGCCAGACGCCGCGCGAGGGGCCTCCTGAAGTGAACCCACAACGAAGTGCAAATCGCTGCGATGCTGCTTGTCATCCACAGGACCAGCGATATTCCCATGTACAGCGTGATCGGGCCAACGTAAACGCTCTGTTTGTCAATAGGGTAGACCGCGACGGACCACAACAGCGGACATACGGAGGCCGCAACAAGGATTGAAAGCGCTCTCGTCATCACGAGGCCGCGCAGCTTACCTGAGTCCTGCATCGTACAAGTTCTGCGCCAGGGCTTTCCAACGGTTTGGCGAATCGGCAACGATCTGCGCGTAGTAGAAATGCCCCTCTGCACG
>JAQGNA010000342.1 GCA_028292075.1 Rhodoferax sp.
TTCGGCTCCGACTACTGGAAGCGCCTGCTGAACTTCGACGTGCTGATCGAAGAAGGCGCGATCTCGCCGCAGGACCTCGAACTGTTCCAGTATGTGGACGACCCGCAAGACGGCTGGGACGCGATCAGCAAGTTCTACAAAATGGAAGCCTGAACTTCCTGACTGGCGGCCCATGGGTCAACGGCCCGCCGGGTCGATGTCTCGACGGGTCAGCAAGTCAGCGGACGATGACTCAATGCGCCGGTGGCGGCGCCTCGCGCGGCACCGGCTTCAACAGCCAGGCGGCCCGCGAGCCGGTGCCCACGGCCAGGCCGACGATCCAGAAGAGCCCCGCCACGCCGATCAGCGAACTCAGGGCCCCGAACAAGATCGGCATGAGCACGCTCGAGGCGTTGATACTCATGAGCCGCAGCCCCAGGGCTTCGCCGTGACGGTGTTCCGGCGTGATCTGGTGCAACGTGCTCATCACCATGGGTTGCACCGAGCCGAGCGACAACCCGAGCAGCACCGACACCAGCCCCATGGTCCAGGCCGTGGGCAGCAGCGGGTACACCGCGAAGAGCACTGCCGTGACCAGCATCGCACCCGTGATCACCGCCCATTCGCGCAGGCGCTCGGCCAGCAGCGGCATGACGATGCGCACGACCGCAGCGGCAATGGCAAACGCGCCGAGGATGGTGCCGATGACCGACGCGCTCAGGCCGCGCTCATGGCCGAGGATCGGCACGACGAAGGTGTGCACGTCCCAGCACGATGACAAGGCCCAGTTGACCAGCAGCAGGCGCCGCAGCATGGGCTCGTGCAGCAGGTCCCAGACGCGGGGCTTGCCGGCACCAGGCGCCAGGTGCATGCGAGGCAGCTCTGCAGCGCGCCGCACCAGCAGCCAGGTGAGGATCGGCAGCATTGCCATGAGCCCGAAGGCCACGCGGTAGCCGAACAGGTCGCCCGGTGCCGCACCCGCATGATCGATCAACAGGCCGGCGACGAAGGGACCGAAGAAGTTCGAGAACGCCGGCCCGATGGCCAGCCAGCTGAACACCTGCTTGAGCTGCGTGGCGCCCTCGGCCACGCGGCCCACATGGCGCTGCAGAACGATCGAGGCCACACCCGTTGCGCCGCCCGTGGCCAACGCGGCGATGCACAGTGCCGGATAGGTGGGCAGCAGCGCGGCCAGCCCTGCCCCCACCATGGCCGCGACCACCGCATAGATGACCGGGCGGCGCAGGCCGTGGCGGTCGGCATAGCGGCCTGCAGGCAGCGCGAGGAACACTTGCGTCAACGCGAACAGGGCCAGCAGAAAGCCCACCGGCATGGCGCCATAGCCTTCACGCAGGGCCAGCAGTGGCGCGGCCAGGCGGGTGCCCGCCATGCAGGCGTGCACGCACACATGGGCCATGATGAGCCGTGCCAGCGCGGCGTTCATGGCATGCGGGCCTCGGGTCCATCCGCAGCAATGGCCGGCGCGTCCGCAGGAATGGTCGGCGCATCTGCTTCATCGACCGGTGCATTCACGGCCAGCACGGCTTGTGCCTGGCCTTCGGGCAGCGCCTCGACCACCCGCAGCGCGCGGCGCAGCTGACGGGTGCGGGTGTCGGCCTTGTCGAGCGTGTCGGAAGCCTTCTGAACCTGCTCGCGGATGCGCGCCACCCATTCGCCGTAGCGCTCGAATTCGGTCTTCACCGCGCCCAGCACCTTCCAGACTTCGCTTGCCTGCTGCTCGAGCGCGAGCGTGCGAAAACCCATGTGCAGGCTGTTCAACATGGCCAGCAGGGTGGTGGGCCCGGCCAGCGTGACACGGTGGTCGCGCTGCAGGCTCTCCATCAGGCCGGGGCGACGCAACACCTCGGCATAGAGGCTTTCGATCGGCAGGAAAAGGATGGCGAAGTCGGTGGTGTGCGGCGGCGCCAGGTAGCTTTCGGCAATGGACTTGGCCTCGCTGCGAATGCGCGCCTCAAGGGCCTTGCCACTGGCCTCTGCGGCCCCCGCGTCTGCGCGTTCGTGGGCGTCGAGCAGGCGCTCGTAGTCGTCGCGCGGAAACTTCGCGTCGATGGGCAGCCAGACCGGCGCGCCGTCGGCCACGCGGCCCGGGAAGCGCACCGCAAAGTCGACCCGCTGATTGCTGCGCGGCCGGGTTTCGACCTGGCGTCCGTATTGCTCGGGCGTGAGCACCTGCTCGAGCAGTGCCTCAAGTTGCACCTCGCCGAAGATGCCGCGCGTCTTGACGTTGGTCAACACCCGCTGAAGATCGCCGACGCCCTGTGCCAGCGACTGCATTTCGCCCAGGCCCTTGTGCACCTGCTCCAGGCGGTCGGCCACCTGCTTGAAACTTTCGCCCAGCCGGGTTTCGAGCGTGGCCTGCAGCTTCTCGTCGACGGTGGCGCGCATCTCGTCGAGCTTGGCGGCATTGCTCTGCTGCAACTGGGCCAGCTGCGTCTCCAATGTGGCGCGCACCTCGCCGAGCCGGCGGGCGTTGGCTTCGCTCAAACCCTGCAATTGCGTCGTCAGGGTGTCGGCCAACGTTTTCTGCAGCAAGGTCAGCTGCTGGGCGAACGCGTCGATCTGGGCGTTCTGCGTGCGCAGCGCCTCGCCGTTCTGCTGCACCACCATGCGCTGGAAACTGGCCAGGTTGCCGGCCAGCTCCTGCCGCCCTGCCCGGCCCGTCTCGGTGATCTCGCGCCGCAGCTCGCGCTCCAGGCGCTCGTCGCCGGACTGCACGCCGGCCATGATTTCATCGGCGTCGACCTTGGGGCTGCCGCGCAGCAGCAGGACCAGGACCATCACCACGTTCAGGGCCGCGAGGCCCACCATCACCCAACCCTGCAGCGAGAACTCGAAGGACATCGGTGCGTTACTTCCCCGCCATGACCGCAGGGTTGAGCGGCGTGAGCGACTTGTTCTGCGTGAGGTAGCCAATCAGGTTGTCGCTCGCCAGGTTGGCCATGGCCATGCGCGTGGGCACGGTGGCGCTGGCGATGTGCGGGGTGAGCACCACGTTGGGCACATCGAGCAAAGCCGCATGCACCAGCGGCTCGCCCTCGAACACGTCCAGCCCGGCGGCGGCGATGCGCTTCTCGCGGAGCGCCACGGCCAGCGCCGCGTCGTCGACGATGCCGCCGCGCGCGATGTTGACCAGCGTGGCGGTGGGCTTCATCAGCGCCAGCTCGGCCGCGCCGATGGTGTGGTGTGAAGCGGCCGAATACGGCACCACCAGCACCACGTGGTCGGCGGTCTTGAGCAGCTCGTCCTTGCTTACGTAGCTGGCCTTGCACTCGGCCTCGAGCGAGGCGTCGAGCCGCGAGCGGTTGTGGTAGATCACCTTCATGCCGAAGCCGTGGGCGCCGCGCCGGGCAATGCCCTGGCCGATGCGGCCCATGCCGATGATGCCCAGCGTGCTGCCGTGGATGTCCGACCCGGCGAACATGTCGACCGCCCACTTGGTCCACAGGCCGGCACGCAGGTAGTGCTCGCTCTCGGTGATGCGCCGCGCCGTGGCCATCAGCAGGGCGAAGCCGAAGTCGGCAGTGGTCTCGGTCAGCACGTCGGGCGCATTGGTGGCGAGCACGCCGGCCGCGGTCATGGCGTCGATGTCGAAGTTGTTGTAGCCCACGGCCATGTTGGCGCAGATCTTCAACTCCGGGCAAGCCTTCAGCACCTCGGCATCGATGCGCTCGCTGCCGGTGGTGAACACGCCGGCCTTGCCCTGCAGCTTCTCGATCAGGCCGGCTTTGGTGAACACCGTGTCGGCTGGATTGGTCTCGACTTCGAAATGCTGTTCGAGCCGGGCGACGATCTCCGGAAAGACGGCGCGGGCGATGAGGATCTTGGGTTTGGACATGGCGATGGTCTCCTTAGGGACGGTTCGAGGGGACGGGGGTTTATTTTTCCAGAGCACCGCGGAACTGGCTCCGTCAGGCCGCCGGCGTTGCCCCCGGCAGGGGGTTGGCGACAGCGACACGCGGTGCGCGAAGCCCGGGGATGAGCTACCGGAACCAGATGAAGGTCATGACGATGAAGAGCGGTACCAGGATGCCGACGGACCAGGCCATGTAGCCAAAGAAGCTCGGCATCTTCACGCCCCGCTCTTCGGCGATGGCCTTGACCATCATGTTCGGCGCATTGCCGATGTAGCTGTTGGCGCCCATGAACACGGCCCCGGCGGAGATTGCGGCCAGCGTGGGTGCCATGGTGGTCATCAGCGTCTGGGCGTCACCGCCGGCGGTGTTGAAGAACACCAGGTAAGTCGGCGCGTTGTCGAGAAATGAACTCAGCAGGCCAGCGGCCCAGAAGTACATCGCCGGATCGGGCTGGCCATCGGGCCGGGTCACCGCGGACACCACCGCGCCGAAGGGCCCGGCCGTGCCAGCGCGCAGCATGGCGATGACCGGGATGATGGTGAGGAAGATGCCCGCGAACAGCTTGGCCACCTCCTGCATCGGTCCCCAGGAGAACTGATTGTCGGCATGCACGCGGGCCGGGGTGAGCTTGAGCGAGAGCAAAGTCACCAGCACCAGACCGACATCGCGCACCAGGCCAGGCAGCCCGACTTCGGTGCCGGCAAGGTTGAACACCACCGGCGATTTCCAGATGCCGCTCAGCAGCACCAGGCCGATCACGGCCAGCAGCAGCATGAAATTGAGGCCGCCATCGAAGCCGATCCGGCCGGTGTCGGGCGTGGGGTCGGGCATCTGCACGCGTTCGGTGCGCTCCCTCCGGAAGTACCAGCCGTCGACCACGAAGAACAGCGCCAGCAGCGTGCACAGCAAAAACAGCGTCTCGGGGAACACATGGCTCACGGTCCAGAAGAAGTCGACGCCCTTGAGAAAGCCGAGGAACAGCGGCGGGTCGCCCAGCGGGGTGAGCGACCCGCCGATGTTGGAGACGATGAAGATGAAGAACACCGCCACGTGCGCCTTGTGCAGGCGGTTGTCATTGGCGCGGATCAGCGGGCGGATCAGCAACATCGACGCGCCAGTGGTGCCCATGAAGCTGGCCAGCACCGCGCCGATGGCGAGGATGGCGACATTCAGCCCCGGGCTGCCATGCAGGTTGCCGCGGATGTACACGCCGCCGGCCACGGTGTACAGCGCGGTCAGCAGAATGATGAACGGGATGTACTCGGCCAGCAGCGCATGCACCAGGCTCGAGGCGGCGAGACCCGGCCCGTATGACACGGCGAACGGCAGCAGGAAGGCCAGAGACCAGGCAGCGGCGACCTTGCCGAAGTGGTGGTGCCAGAAGGCCGGGGTCAAA
>JAQGNA010000345.1 GCA_028292075.1 Rhodoferax sp.
TGCGGCATGTACAGGTGCACGGTGACGATGGGCTCGCGGATCTCGACCATCTTGCCGACCTCGGGCATCTTCGATGGGTTCTCCACCATGATCGTTTCGCCGTCGCTCTTCATCACCTGGTAGACCACGCTCGGCGCGGTGGTGATGAGGTCCTGGTCGAACTCGCGCTCGAGCCGCTCCTGCACGATCTCCATGTGCAGGAGGCCCAGGAAGCCGCAGCGGAAGCCGAAGCCCAGCGCCTGGCTCACCTCGGGCTCGTAATGCAGCGAAGCGTCGTTGAGCTTGAGCTTTTCGAGCGCATCGCGCAGGGAGTCGTATTCGCTGGCCTCGGTCGGGTACAGGCCCGCGAAAACCTGCGGCTGGATCTCCTTGAAACCGGGCAGCGCCTCGGTGGCAGGGCCAAGATTGTTCGGCAGCTTCTTCTCGAGGGTGACGGTGTCGCCCACCTTGGCCGCCTGCAACTCCTTGATGCCGGCAATGATGAAGCCAACCTCACCCGCTTCAAGCGATTCACGCGGCTGGCTGGCTGGCGTGAACACGCCAAGGTTGTCGGCGTTGTAGACGGCGCCCGAGGCCATCATCTTGAAGCGCTCGCCGCGGCCGAGCCGGCCATCGACGACGCGCACCAGCATGACCACGCCGACATACGTATCGAACCAGCTGTCGACGATCATCGCGCGCAGTGGCGCGTTCGGATTGCCCTTGGGCGGCGGCACCTTGGCGATCACGGCTTCAAGAATTTCATCGATGCCCACGCCGGTCTTGGCGGAACATGGAATCGCATCAGTGGCGTCGATGCCGATCACGTCCTCGATCTCGGAACGTGCGTTGTCCAGATCGGCGTTGGGCAGGTCGATCTTGTTCAGCACGGGCAGCACTTCCACGCCAAGCTCCAGCGCGGTGTAGCAGTTGGCCACGGTCTGCGCTTCGACGCCTTGCGACGCGTCCACCACGAGCAGTGCGCCTTCGCAGGCCGACAGGGATCGACTCACCTCGTATGAGAAGTCCACATGGCCGGGGGTGTCGATCAGATTGAGGTTGTAGACCTGGCCGTCGAGAGCCTTGTAGCGCAGCGCGGCGGTCTGCGCCTTGATAGTTATCCCACGCTCCTTCTCGATGTCCATCGAGTCAAGAACCTGCGCTTCCATGTCGCGCTCCGCCAATCCGCCGCACCGTTGGATCAGCCTGTCAGCAAGTGTTGACTTACCGTGGTCGATGTGCGCGATGATGGAAAAATTTCTGATGTGATTCATCAACGAGAAGCTTTAAGTAATTGAATTTAATGGGAGCGGAAAAGAAAAAAGGGCGCGTTTCGTAAAACGCGCCCTGAACCAACAATCATTGGCAACTGCGATAGCTGGAACTTCATTGTAGGCAAAAAGGCCGCTTCGCAAACCCCGCAACGGGCCTGACGGAGTGCGTTGCAAGGTCACAACAAGATTTTTATACACAGCTTATGCACAGGAACGTGGATAGATATCTGGACAACATGTGGGCGATCTGTGGATCGCCTGTGCGCGGCGAGGTTTTGTCCCGCATGGTGGAGTGCGCCGCTGTCGATATGCTCAGAATGAACGGAGCAAGGCTCGAATTCTATCAAAAATCGTCCATAGACTGACGAGTCAAGTTAGCGACTGCCAACTTCACCGCCCAAACCGACATCAAAAATTTAATGTCGCCGCCGGTACCTCCACGACGGTCGGGCTGCAAAAAGCCCCCAAATCCGCTGGGAATTGAGGGCGTTTCATGAACCAGTCGCCGCTTACCGGGCGGGACGGATGAGCGCGTAGCTGGCCCAGTCGCCACGTCGGAACAGCACATTCACCGGCTTCGACTTGTCGGTCTTGGCCACGGCGGCTTCGAATTCCTTCACGTTGGCCACCTCGGTGTTGGCAATGGCCACGATGACGTCGCCCTCGCGCACACCGGCACGGGCTGCGCCTTCGACCGCCGCGTCTACACGCACGCCACCCTTCAGCTTGAGTTCCTTCTTCTGAGCGTCGGTGAGGTCGCTGATGGACAGGCCCAGCAGTTGGCCCGCAGACGAGGCCTTCGGTTTTTCTTCCTTGTCGACGGCCTTCTTCACCGGCTTGTCAGCTTCGATCTCGGCGATGACCACCGTGATGTCCTTGGTGCTGCCGCGGCGGAACACAGTGAGCGTGGCCTTGCTGCCCGGTTTGGTGTTGCCCACCATGCGTGGCAGGTCGGAAAACTTGTCGATGGCCTTGCCTTCGAACTTCACGACGATGTCGCCAGCCTCCACGCCGGCCTTCTCCGCCGGCGAGCCCGACTCCACGCCACGCACCAGCGCGCCCTGAGGCTTGCCGAGGCCGATGGACTCCGCAACCTCCTTGGTCACCTGGTCGATCTGTACGCCGATGCGGCCGCGCGACACACGCCCCACCGTCCGAAGCTGATCGCTGACGCGCGTCGCCTCGTCGATCGGAATCGCGAAGGAGATGCCCATGAAGCCGCCCGATCTCGAATAGATCTGGCTGTTGATGCCAACCACCTCGCCGCGCATGTTGATCAGCGGGCCGC
>JAQGNA010000372.1 GCA_028292075.1 Rhodoferax sp.
TTCTCGACACGCAGGACCAGCTCAGCGCGATCAAGCGGCTGATGAAGCAGTTCAGCATCGACGACGAGCGCTTTCCGGCCAAGCAGACGCAGTATTTCATCTCCGGCTGCAAGGAAGACGGCCTGCGCCCGAACATGGTGGAGGCGCGCGATGCCGAAACCACCAAGAAGATCGAGATCTATCAGCTGTACGAAGAGCAGTGCCAGCGCGAGGGCGTGGTCGACTTCGGCGAGCTCATGCTGCGCAGCTACGAACTGCTGCGCGACAACGACCCGATCCGCGAGCATTACCAGCGGCGCTTTCGGCACATCCTGATCGACGAGTTCCAGGACACCAACACCCTGCAATACGCCTGGATCAAGATGCTCTCGGGCCATGGCCCGGCCGATGTGGAAACGGGTGCCGGACAGCGCCACGCGCCGGGCAGCGTGCTGGCCGTGGGCGACGACGACCAGAGCATCTACGCCTTCCGCGGCGCGCGCGTGGGCAACATGGCCGACTTCGTGCGCGAGTTCAACGTCACGCGGCAGATCAAGCTGGAGCAGAACTACCGCAGCGGCAGCAACATCCTCGATTCGGCCAACGCGCTCATCAGCCACAACAGCAAGCGCCTCGGCAAGAACCTGCGCACGGAGCAGGGCCCGGGCGAGCCGGTGCGCGTGGTGGAGAGCGCCCGCGATTACGACGAGGCCCAGTGGCTGGTCGACGAGGTGAAGCAGCTGGTGCGCGACGGCCATGAGCGCAAGGAAATCGCCGTGCTCTACCGCAGCAATGCGCAAAGCCGGGTCATCGAATCGGCGCTGTTCAATGCCTCGGTGCCGTACCGCGTGTATGGCGGCCTGCGCTTCTTCGAGCGGGCCGAAATCAAGCATGCGCTGGCCTACCTGCGCCTGCTGGACAACGGCAACGACGACACCAGCTTCATGCGCGTCGTGAACTTTCCGCCGCGCGGCATCGGCGCGCGCAGCATCGAGCAGTTGCAGGACGCGGCCCGGGCGGCCGGTTGCTCGCTGCATGACGCCGTCAGCAGCCTGGGCGGCAAGGCCGGCACCAACATCGGCGGCTTCGTGGCCAAGCTCGACGTGCTCCGCGAACAGACGCAAGGCATGACGCTGCGCGAGATCATCGAGCTGGTGCTCGACCACAGCGGACTTGTGGCGCACTACAAGGCCGACCGCGAAGGCGCCGACCGGCTGGAAAACCTGGCCGAGCTGGTGAACGCCGCCGAGAGCTTCGTGTCGCAGGAGGGCTTCGGCCGCGACGCGGTGGCCTTGCCGGTGGACGAGCTTGGCGCCGGCCTCACACAGTCGCCCGCCAGCCAGGGACTCGACCCGAGTTCACCAGCCGATGACTTGCCGCCGAGCTTCATCGACCAGGACAGCGGCGAAACCCTCTCGCCGCTGGTCGCCTTCCTGACCCATGCCGCCCTCGAGTCGGGTGACAACCAGGCCCAGGCCGGGCAGGACGCGGTGCAGCTCATGACGGTGCATGCCGCCAAGGGGCTGGAGTTCGACGCCGTGTTCGTCACCGGCATGGAAGAAGGCCTGTTCCCGCACGAGAATTCGATGAGCGACCGCACCGCGCTCGAAGAGGAGCGCCGGCTCATGTACGTCGCCATCACGCGTGCCCGCAAACGCCTGTACCTGAGCTTCTCGCAGACGCGCATGCTGCATGGCCAGACGCGCTACCACATCAAGAGCCGGTTCTTCGAGGAGCTGCCCGAAGGCGCGCTGAAGTGGATCACGCCGAAGCAGCCCGGGTTCAGCTCGGGCATGGGCGGCGGGTTCGGGGGCGGCGGCAACGTGGGCAGTGCCGGCTACGCCAGTTCGCGCGGGTCTTTCAACACCCAGAACGCCACCTTCGCCAGCCCTCCGGTGCCACCGCAGAAGGCCGCGCCGGCGCACGGTTTGAAGGTCGGCATGAAGGTGTTCCACAACAAGTTCGGCGAAGGCAAGGTGCAGACGCTGGAAGGCGCGGGCGACGATGCGCGTGCGCAGATCAACTTCCCGCGGCACGGCGTAAAGTGGCTGGCGCTGAGCGTGGCGAAGCTGACGCCGGTCGATTGAAGTAAAGCCGTGGGCGCCTCAAGCGCCCATCAGGCACTCATCAGGCGACAGGCCGCAGCGCAAGCCCGGCAGGCCTCTGCACAGGCCTGGCAGTGGTCGGCATCATGCTGGCCGCATTCCGTGCCGCAGGCTTCGCACACTGCCGCGCAGAAGGTGCAGGCGTCCGCCGCGTGGTCGCTGCTGCGGGCGATGAGGGCGGCGGCCATGGCACAGGCGTCGGCGCAGTCCATGTCGAGCGCGATGCATCGGGACATCATCTTCACGTCGGCTTCCTTGAGGCAGGCGGCTGCACAGCGGTTGCAGGCGTCGGCGCAGGCGCGGCAGGCGTCGAGGCAGGCGTTGACGTCGCGCGAGGAAGGGGAGAGGGTCGAGGCTTGATTCATCTTGGCACCCCTTGGTCAATGATCTGTCAGCCTGATGGTGGGCCGGTATGGCGGTTGTCCGGATTGGCGCAGGGTCGATGTCGGCCGGAACCGGGTCGGCGGGCGCCATCAGGACGGTTTGAGAAAGCGATGGTTGGGAAGAAGCCCGGCAGTCCGGCCGGCGGCATCCCGCCATGTCAGGACGCGCTACAGTCGAAGGGGAACCGACGGCGTGCCCTGTGCACGTTCGGGCTCGGGGGCAATGACCCAGGTCCGCAAGGTCAACAACCACAACACAGCGAGACAGACACCATGCCCATCATGACAACCGCTTGCCGAACCCGGGCGGCTACCGCCTCGATCCTCGTGATGTCCGCCGGCGCGCTGCTCGCGCTCGCTGCCTGCACCACGCTGGCGCCGCGCAGTGCCGCCACGGCCAACGCGCCGGCCGCTCCCGCCGTGGCCGCCGCGTTGACGCCCGCGCGCATTGCCGAGATCGTTGCCAGTCCCGACCGCAGCGAGGCCGACCGAAGGAACGACGTGCGGCGCAAGCCGCGGGAAATGCTGGCCTTCATCGGGGTGCGTCCCGGCATGACGGCGCTCGATCTGAGTGCCGCTGGCGGCTACACCACCGAGCTGATCGCACGGGCGACCGGTCCGTCGGGCCGGGTCTACGGGCAGAGTCCGGCCCGTCCGCCTGCGAGCCGGCCGGCTCAACCCGAAGGCTCATCCGCCCCCGCGACGATGGGGGCGCCACCGCCGGTTGCCGGCGCTGGACCGAAGCCTTCGCCCGTGGCGCTCGCCGAGCGGGCCATGAACCCGAATGCCGCCAACATCGTGGCGGTGGTGCGTCCCTTCGAGAGCCCGGTGCCACCCGAACTGGCCTCCAATGGCCTCGACCTGGTTACCCTGATGTTCAACTACCACGACTTCGGCCACATGGGTGTGGACCGCGCGGCGGTGAACCGGGCGGTGTTCGCCGCCCTGAAGCCAGGCGGCCTGTACGTCATTGCCGACCATGCGGGCCGGGCCGGCACGGGCATTTCGGAGTCGGGCACCTTGCACCGCATCGAGGAAAAATTCCTGCGCACCGAAGTCGAGCAGGCCGGATTCCGGCTCGTCGCCGAGGGCGACTTCATGCGCAATCCAGCGGACCCGCGCGACCGCAACACGCCCGAGCCCCCGCAACCCAAGGACGAATTCGTCCTGAAGTTCGTCAAGCCCTGACCGGCCTTCGGCGCCTTGCGCCCTCGTAGGGGGTGCCCGGAAACCCCAACGTCCGCTTCCATGCCGGTGCGTCGCCGATCACGTCGACCGGCGAACGACTCGGTTCTTTACCATGGCCGGGTCACAGATCACGAACGCGC
>JAQGNA010000376.1 GCA_028292075.1 Rhodoferax sp.
TGAGCGACTCCCATCCGCGGCGAGCGTGAGAGGCCGGCAGGCCTTCTTCCACGGTGAGGCAGGTATTGAGCAACAGCACGCCGCGTTCGGCCCAGGCGCTCAGCGAGCCGCTGGCGCTGGGGCTGAACCCGTCGCGTGCCAGCTCTTTGAAGATATTGCGCAGCGAAGGCGGTGGACGGACGGAGGAGGGCACTGAAAAGGCCAGTCCTTCCGCCTGGCCAGGGCCGTGGTACGGGTCCTGCCCGAGGATGACCACCCGCACACGCTCGAGCGGTGTCAGCGCCAGGGCGCGCAACGGGGCCGGCGGATAGACGATGGCACCCGTGCGGAGACGGGCGGCGACGAAGTCGCCCAGTTTTTGGCCGATCGGACCCTCGAAGAAGGTCTGCACCAGCTCGCGCCAACCTTGCGCCACGGGCCATTCATCTGGCGCCCATCGGTTCAGTTGCGGGGGGTGGTCGCCTTGCGGCGCTGCCTCGAAGGCCAGGTCGGCCTGTTGTGGCGTCGGCATCAACGGCTGGGGCGGCGTGCGCGCGCAGCGGCTCAGGCGGTGCCGAACAGGGCCGACAGCGCTTCGCCCGGCTCGTCCGCGCGCATGAACGCTTCGCCCACCAGAAAGGCGTTGACGCCAGCCGTGCGCATGCGTTGCACGTCGGCCGGGCCGAGGATGCCGCTCTCGGTGACCAGCACGCGGTCGGCCGGCACGTTCTTCTGCAACGCGAGCGTGGTGTCCAGGCTGACCTCGAAGGTCCGCAGGTTGCGGTTGTTGATGCCGATCAGCGGCGTCCTGAGCTTGAGCGCACGGTCGAGCTCTGCGCCGTCGTGCACTTCTACCAACACCGCCATGTCGAGCGCGGTGGCGATGAATTCCATTTCCTTCATCTGCGCGTCGTCGAGGATGGCGGCGATCAGCAGCACGCAATCGGCGCCCATCGCACGCGACTCGTAGATCTGGTACGGGTCGATCATGAAGTCCTTGCGCAGCACCGGCAGCTGGCAGGAGGCCCGGGCCTGCTTGAGGTAGTCGACCTGGCCCTGGAAGAACTGCTGGTCCGTCAGCACCGACAGGCAGGCCGCGCCGCCTTCGGCATAGCTCTGCGCGATGTCGGCCGGAATGAATTCGCCGGCGCGCAGCACGCCTTTGGACGGGCTGGCCTTCTTGATTTCGGCGATCACCGCAGCCTGGCCCTAGGCGATCTTGGCGCGCACGGCGCCGACGAAGTCGCGGGTCAGCACCCGCGACTCCGCGTCGGCCCGCATGGCGACAAGCGGGGTTCTCTTCAGGGAGGCGGCAAGCTCGAGGCGCTTGACCTCGACGATTTGGTTGAGGATGTCGGACATGGGCCGATTAAAACATCGCCAGCCGTGGCCGGTTCAACCCAGCTTCACCACCTGTCCGCTTTGCAGCGACAGCGCCGCCGCGTCGGCCAGCTTCTGTGCCGCCACGCCGTCGGCCACGCTGGTGCGAAAGGCGGCGCCGGTCTGCAGGCATTCGAAGAAATGGGCGATCTCCAGGCGATAGGCCTCGCGGTAGCGTTGCAGGAAGAAGTTTTCAGGGGTGTCGGCGCGAACGCCCTTGGCGTCGGACTGCACCACTTCGCTCGGCCGCAGGTTGCCGCATTGCAGCATGCCGGTCGAACCCAGCACCTCGAAGCGCTGGTCGTAGCCATACGCGGCGCGGCGCGAGGTGTTGATCTGCGCCAGCCGGCCCTTCTTCGTGCGGATGGTGACGGCGGCGCAGTCGATGTCGCCGATTTGGGCAATGCCCGGGTCGATCAGACAGGAGCCGGTGGCATGCAGCGTGTCGGCCTCGTCGCCGTCGGCGCAGAGGATCCACCGGAAGATGTCGAAGTCGTGGATCAGCATGTCGCGGAAGATGCCGCCAGAAGCCTTCAGGTATTGGGCCGGCGGCGCGCCGGGGTCGCGGCTGGTCACCACCAGCATCTCGGGTTGGCCGATCTCGCCGCGGTCCATGCGGCTGCGGGCCTCGTTGAAGGTCGGGTCGAAGCGGCGCTGAAAGCCGATCATGCAGGCCACGCCGGCCGCCTTCACCGCCGCGGCGCAAGCCTCGGCACGCGGCACCGACAGGTCCACCGGCTTCTCGCAGAAGATGTGCTTGCCGGCCTTGGCGGCGCGGGTGATGAGGTCGCTGTGGGTGTCGGTGGACGAGGCGATGGCGACCACGTCGATCGACGGGTCGGCGAACACCGCCTCGATGCTGGCCACTTCCGCGCCGTGCTGTTGCGCCAGCTCGGCCGCGGCAGCGGCGGCCGGATCGCAGACGTACTTGAGCTTGACGCCCGGCAGCGCGGCCAGGTTGCCCGCGTGGATGCGGCCGATGCGGCCCGCGCCAAAGATTGCGACGTTTTTCATGAGGTCTCCGGTGTGTTGTTGGGGTGGTCGTCGTTGAAATGCGCGGCCCTAGTGGCCGGCATGGGCTGCGTTCGGCGTATAGGCCAGCTCGGTGTGATAGGCCAGCGCGATGAACAGGCTCTGCGCCAGGCACATGGTGTTGGTGAGCGCACGAAAGCCGAAGGTGGCGCTTTCCGGCACCACCAGCGTGGCTGACGACAAATCGGCCAGCGGGCTCATCTGGCTGTCGGTGATGGCGATCAGCCGCGCCCCGGCGGCCACCGCGTTGCGAGCCGCCTGCATCGCTTCCTCGGCATAGGGCGAGAAGCTCACGACCACCATCACGTCGTCGGGCCCCAGGACGCGCATCTGGCCTTCGCTCATGCCGCCCAGGCCCGACAGCAGCTCGATGCGCTTGTCGGTGTGCTGCAGCGCATAGACCAGGTAGGCCGCCACGGGGAACGAGCGCCGGTAGCCCGCCACCCACAGGGTGGGCGCGTCGGCCAGCATGGCCACCGCCTCGTCGAACACCGTGCTGTGCAGGTCGCGCTGCAGTTCCTGCATGCCGGCAATGCTGCCGCCGATGAATTCATGCGCGATGTCGGCGCTCGACAGCTGGCCCTGCGCGGCCTCGATCAGGCTGCGGATCCGCGCCTGGTAGTCGCGGTTCGGGGCGATCTGCTTGGC
>JAQGNA010000397.1 GCA_028292075.1 Rhodoferax sp.
CGGCTTCTGGCCACCGCGGCCACCGAGGCTGGCAGTGTTGAGCGGGTTGGGCTGCGCCGGACCTGCGGTGCGCGAAGGGCTGGGGCCACGCCCACCGCGCGTGCGCTGCTTGCGCGCCGGGCCACGGCCTTCGCCGGCACCAGGACCACCGGCGCCACCTGGCCCGCGCGGGTTCGGCGGTCGGCCATGGCCCTTGGGCCGAGGTCCTTCTTCACTGTCTTCGGGACGCGGCGCCGTAGCCGCCTTCAGCAGGGCCTGGATGTCGCGGTCGTCGAGCTCCATCCAGGCACCGCGCTTCAGGCCGCGCGGCAGCAGCATGGCGCCGTAGCGGATTCGGATCAGCCGGCTCACCGCGTGACCCACGGCTTCCATCATGCGGCGCACCTCGCGGTTGCGGCCTTCGGAAATGGTGACGCGGTACCAGCAGTTGGAGCCTTCGCCGCCGCCGTCCTCGATGGAGCCGAACTGCGCCATGCCGTCGTCGAGCTTCACGCCGTCGAGCAGGCGCTGCTTCTCTTCCTTGTTGAGCGCGCCCAGCACCCGCACGGCGTATTCGCGCTCGAGGCCGAAGCGAGGGTGCATCAGCTGGTTGGCCAGCTCGCCGGAGCTGGTAAACAGCAGCAGGCCTTCGGTGTTCAGATCGAGCCGGCCGACCGACTGCCACTTGCCCTGGAACAGCTTCGGCAGCTTGCGGAACACGGTGGGTCGGTTCTGCGGGTCGTCGTTGGTGACCACTTCACCCACCGGCTTGTGGTACGCGATGACGCGAGGCGGCGGCGCGTCGATGCGCACGCGGATGGGCTTGCCGTTGACCTTGACCTGGTCGCCGAACTGGATGCGCTGGCCGATGTGGGCCGGCTCATTGTTCACCGAAATGCGTCCTTCGGTGATGAGCTGCTCCATCTCCAGGCGAGAGCCAAGCCCGGCCTGGGCAAGCACCTTGTGCAACTTGGGTGTTTCGGCCTGCGGGGCCAGCACGCGCTTGGCCAGCACGACTTCAGGGCTTTCCTCGTCGGCATCGAACTGCCCGGAAACCACCGCCTCGAACACGTTGGCAGGCGCCGCCTGGCCCGGCGTCGCCGCGTGGTTCAGTGCGGCTTCTGCGACGACGGCCTGGGCTCCCGCCGGTGCCGGGGCGTCCACAGCGACCGGTTGCGCCGCGTCTGCCGTCGCCTCAGGCTGAACGGGCGCTGCCGCGCTGTCCACGGCGGCGGTCTCGGGGACCGGAAGAGATGGGGGCGTGTCGCCAGCGTGGGTGTCGTTCATGTTGGAGCCTGGGTCGCGGGGGGAATGTCGTCATCGGCAGGGGCGCCGGAGGATCGGGATGAGGGGTCGGGGTCCATGGAGGGCGGGATGCCGGCATGGATACCGTGGCTGACGGCGCTGCCAATCGAGCTGGCATCGGGCCGGGCCGGCGGCGACGGGGGTGCCGAGGCCGCCATGGCTTCGCCGCCCTCGGGCTGCTGGTCAAAGAGGTCGGCCACCGCAGCTTCGACCGCCGCAACGGCGTCAGCCGGTGGCGCGGGCTCGCCAGGCGGCGCAGATTCCGCAGTCGATTCCGTTTGGGGAGCCAATTCCGCTTCCGCTGCCGTAGGGGCTGCATCGTCGGCGGCGCCGTCGATCGGCAAGGCCGCCTGACCGTCTTCGGCGTGCCTGAGGGTTGCCAGCAGCTCGGCGCGCCGGACCGGGTCGTCCGACACGGGCAATTGGTCGAGCGAGTCAATACCGAGGTCGTCGAGGAACTGGCGGGTGGTGGCGAACAGCGACGGCCGCCCCACGGTTTCGCGGTGGCCGATGACTTCGATCCAGCCGCGGTCTTCGAGCTGCTTGACGATGAGCGAGTTCACCGTGACACCCCGGATGTCTTCGATGTCGCCGCGGGTCACCGGCTGGCGGTAGGCAATGATGGCCAGTGTTTCAAGCACTGCACGGCTGTAGCGAGGTGGCTTCTCGGGATGCAGGCGGTCCAGGTATTCGCGCATTTCAGGCCGGCTCTGGAAGCGCCAGCCAGAGGCGACGTTGACGAGTTCAACCCCCCGGTGGGACCACTCGTTTTGCAGGTCGGCCAGCAGGCTCTTCAAGGTGTCGGCGCCAAGCTCGTCCTGGAAAAGCACCCGCATGTCGCGCACAGGCAGGGGCTGCGGCGAACAGATCAGCGCAGCTTCGAGGACGCGTTTGGCCTCTGCCGTATTCATGATGTGGCTATTTCGGGAAAGGGCACCCGTGGGTGCGGATCGGCAACGATGGAGGAAAAAAGGGGTACCGGAAAACGGTGGTTGCGCGAACCGGCGAACCGGCGGACCGGCTTGTCGCAGGCAACAGCGATGGCATCAGGGCCGCAGCCCGCGCATCGACACGCTTTCAGGCATTGTAACTGACACCCCAGCCGGCCAGCGCAGCGGCCATGTCGGGCGGCGGCGGCGACTGGAAGACCAGCGGCTCGCCGGTCACGGGGTGCGCGAAGGCCAGGCGCGTGGCGTGCAGGGCCTGGCGCTCCATGCCGGCCGCCGGCGCCCCGCCGTACAGCGCGTCGGCCACGAGCGGATGGCCGATGGCCGCCATGTGAACGCGAATCTGATGGGTCCGCCCCGTGTGCAGCGCGCAACGCACGAAGCAACCCTGGGCCACACCGTTCAGCAGGGTGATGTCGGTGCGCGCGAGCTTGCCGGCGTGTTGGGCCAGATCGACCGCCGCCATGCGCAGCCGGTTGCGGGGGTCGCGCCCGATGGGCAGTTCGACCCGCCTTTCGCGCGACCCGGTCCAGGGCCGGTGGGCCAGTGCCAGGTATTGGCGGCTCACCTCGCGCGCCGCGATCAGGGCGACCAGTGCGTCCATGGTGGCCCGGGTGCGTGCCACCACCATGAGGCCGCTGGTGTCCTTGTCGAGCCGGTGCACGATGCCCGCGCGCGGCAGCACCGTCGCCTGGGTGTCACGGGCAAGCAGGCCATTGAGAAGGGTGCCGCTCCAGTTGCCCGGCGCCGGATGCACCACCAGACCCGCCGGTTTGTTGATGACGCGCAGGTGCGCATCCTCGAAGACCACGTCGAGCGCCATGGGCTCGGGCTTGAAGGCCTGGCTTTGCAGTGTCGGGCGCAGTTCAATGCTGCCCGCATCGCCGATGCGCACCTTGGCGGCTGCCTTGCGAGCAGGTTGCCCGTGCAAAGTGACGGCGCCCGA
>JAQGNA010000405.1 GCA_028292075.1 Rhodoferax sp.
GCCTGGCTTATCGGGCTCGCGCTTGTCCCAGGGATAGAGGAAAACGCCGCCGCGGGTCAGGATGCGGTGCACGTCGGCCACCATGCTGGCGATCCAGCGCATGTTGAAGTCCTTGCCCCGCGGGCCGTCCTTGCCTTCCAGGCATTCGTCGATGTAGCGCTTCACCGGCGTGTCCCAGTGGCGCATGTTGCTCATGTTGATCGCGAATTCCTTGGTGTCGTCGGGGATGCGCACGTTCTCCTGCGTCAGCACGAAGGACCCCTGTTCGCGGTCGAGGGTGAACATGGCGACGCCGTTGCCCACGGTCAGCACCAGGGTGGTCTGCGGGCCGTAGACGCAATAGCCGGCGGCGACCTGCTGGCTGCCGGCCTGTAGGAAGTCCTGTTCGGTGACTTCCTGGCCGTCGGGAGACTCCGGCTTCTTCAGCACGCTGAAGATGGTGCCGATGCTGACGTTCACGTCGATGTTGCTTGAGCCGTCGAGCGGGTCGAACAGCAGCAGGTATTCGCCCTGCGGATACCGGTTGGGCACCACATAGATGCTGTCCATTTCTTCGGACGCCATGGCGGCGAGGTGGCCACCCCATTCGTTGGCTTCGATCAGAACTTCGTTGGCGATGATGTCCAGCTTTTTCTGGATCTCGCCTTGCACGTTCTCGCTTTCGGTCGCGCCCATGATGCTGTTTTCGCCGCCCAGCGCCCCCTTGTTGACGGCCTGGCTGATGCTCTTGCAGGCACGGGCCACCACTTCGAGCAGCAGGCGCAGTTGCGACGGGATCAGGCCGCCGGCGCGCTGCTGCTCCACCAGGTAGCGGGTGAGTGAGATTTTCTGAGACATGGGCATTTCCGTTTCAAAAGTTAAATCGACGAGGACTCATTTCAGTCGGCCAGCGCGCGAGTGACGACTTCGCGCACATCGTTGCTGAGGTCGGGTTTGGCGGCCACGCGGACGAGGGCTTCGCGGGCCGCGCTGCGGTAGGGTTCGGTCAGCTTTTTCCAGCGATCGAGTGCACGCGCGAGGCGGGCTGCCACTTGCGGGTTGATGCCGTCGAGCTCGATCACGCGGTCGCTCCAGAACACATAGCCCGCCGCGTCGGGGCGATGGAACGCGCCCGGGTTGGCGCTGCAGTAGCTGAAGATCACGCTGCGTGCGCGATTGGGGTTGCGCAGGTTGAAGTCGGCATGCTTCATCAGCTGGCGCACGGCCGGCAAAATGTTGCCCCCGCGGTCAGTTGCGCCGGCCTGCAGCGCGAACCATTTGTCGAGCACCAGCGCCTCGTCTTTGAACATGGCGTGAAAGCGCAGCAGGGCCTGGGCCGCCAAAGGATGGTTCGACGACACCAGGGCGGTGAGGGCGTTGAACCGATCGGTCATGTTGCCCGCGTCCTTGAACCGCTGGTAGGCCTTGCCCGGCCAGAGGGTGTCCTGGTTGGCCTGGGCCGCCAGGCAAAGGTGCGTGAGGGCCATGCCGGCCAATGCGCGGCGGCCGCTGGAAAGCGGGTCGGGCGTGTAGGCGCCGTTGTGTTCGTTGCGCTCGAACACCCAGGCCCAGTCTTCCGCCAATGCAACGGCCAGCTGGCCCCGCATGGCTTCGCGCACGGCATGGATGCGCTGCGGGTCCACCACGTCGAGCTGCTCGGCGATGTAGGTTTCGGAGGGCAGCGTGAGCACCAGTTCCTTAAAGGCGGCATCGAGCTCCGGATGGCGGAGGACGGCGCGCATGGCGTCGATGTAGGCGTCGTTCAGGGGCTGCAGCGGCGCTGGGTCGGCAACCGCCGCGATGGCCTTGATGGCGGAGCGTACGGCCAGGCGCTGGCCGGCCTCCCAGCGGTTGAACGGATCCGTGTCGTTGGCCAGCAAAACGAGCAACTGGGCATCGGTGTACTCGTATTCGAGCACGACCGGCGCGCTGAAGCCGCGCAGGATCGAGGGCACCGGCTCGACGTCGATGCTGGCGAAGGTCAGCGTTTCGCGGGCCTCGGTCATGACGAAGGTGTAGGGCGCCGCGAGGCGGGTGCCGTCGGCGGTCTGCAGGTCGAGCTCGGTGCCGTTGCCCAACAGGCCAAGGCTGACCGGAATGACGAAGGGCTCTTTCACTGTCTGGCCCGGGGTTGGAGCGCAGCTCTGGCTCAGCGTGAGCGTGTACGTGCGCGCCGTGGCGTCGAAGCTGCCGCTGGCATGGACCCGCGGCGTGCCGGCCTGGCTGTACCAGCGCTTGAACTGCGGCAGCAGCCGGGCCAGGTCCGAGCCGGGGTTGGCGTCGGCAATGGCCTGGGCGAAGTCGTCGCAGGTCACCGCGTGGCCGTCGTGGCGCTCGAAGTAAAGCGTCATGCCCTTGGCAAAGCCTTCGCGGCCCACCAGCGTCTGCATCATGCGGACGACTTCGGCACCCTTTTCGTAAATGGTGACGGTGTAAAAGTTGTTGATCTCGATGTAGCTGTCGGGCCGCACCGGGTGGGCCATCGGGCCCGCGTCTTCGGGGAATTGGGCAGTGCGCAGCACGCGCACGTCTTCGATGCGCTTGACGGCGCGGGCCGACGGTTCGCGGCACAGGTCCTGGCTAAATTCCTGATCGCGGAAAACGGTAAGGCCTTCCTTGAGGCTCAACTGGAACCAGTCGCGGCAGGTGACGCGGTTGCCGGTCCAGTTGTGGAAGTACTCATGGCCCACGACAGACTCGATGTTGGCGTAGTCGGTGTCGGTTGCGGTGGCCTGGTTCGCCAGCACGTACTTCGTATTGAAGATGTTCAGGCCCTTGTTTTCCATGGCGCCCATGTTGAAGTCGCTGGTGGCCACGATCATGAAGCGCTCGAGGTCGAGCGGCAGGCCGAAGCGGGCTTCGTCCCAGGCGACGGAGGCCATCAGCGAGTTCATGGCGTGCTCGGTCTTGTCGAGATCGCCCGGGCGCACATAGACCTGCAGCAGGTGTTCCTTGCCACTGCGCGCGGCAATGCGCTGCTCGCGTGCCACCAGTTTGCCCGCCACCAGGGCGAAGAGGTAGCTGGGCTTCTTGAACGGGTCGACCCACTTCGCGAAGTGGCGGCCGTCTTCGAGCGTGCCCTTTTCGACCAGGTTGCCGTTCGACAGCAGCACCGGGTAGCGTGACTTGTCGGCGCGCAGCGTGACGGTGTAGCTGGCCATCACGTCGGGTCGGTCGAGGAAGTAGGTGATGCGGCGAAAGCCCTCGGCCTCGCACTGGGTGAAGAAGGAGTCGTTGCTCACATACAAGCCCATCAGCTTGGTGTTCTTCGACGGGCAGCAGGTGGTGAAGATCTCCAGGTCGAAAGCGCCATCGTCGACCGAAGGCAGGTTCTCCAGCACCAGCTGGTTGCCTTCCATCTTGAACGACGCGCCCTGTCCGTTGACCAGCACGCGGGCCAGGTTGAGCTCCTCGCCGTCCAGGCGCAGCGGCTGGGCCGGCACGTCGGCGTTGCGGCGCAGCCGCATCTTGTTGAGCACCCGGGTCTTCCCGGGGTCGAGGTCGAAGCAGAGTTCGACCGTGTCGATCCAGAAGGCCGGCGCGGTGTAGTCCGCGCGGTGAATGGCAGAAGGTTGTCCTTCACGCGTCATGGAGGTGCTCCAGAAAGTTCGATTGGATGAGTTCGCCGTAGTCGCGCACGCAGGTGATGACGTGCGGGCCGGCCAGTTCTTCAGGTGTGTTGGTGGTGCAGATGCCCACGGCGCGCATGCCGGCGCGGCGCGCGGCCTCGATGCCGAACGGCGCATCTTCGAACACGATGCAGCGCTCGGGGGCCACGCCCATGCGTTCGGCCACCGCCAGGAAGATCGCCGGCGTCGGCTTGCCGCTCAGGCCTTCGTCGCCGCGCGCGATCGCATCGGGCCGGGTTGTCATCCGCAGATGACCCATGGCGAATTCGACGTTGTGGATGTCGCCGGCCGTGCCCACGCCGACCTTCAGGCCGCGTGCCCGGGTGGCCTCGTGGAAAGCGCTGAAGCCGGCAACCTCCTTGAAGATCGGGCCGAAGATGTCGCGGTAGAGCTGCTCTTTCTCGTGCACCAGCGCCCATGCCGTGGACTCGTCCATGTCGGGTTGGCCGAGGATCAGGCGCACGCATTCGATGCCGGTGCGCCCCGTGGTGCGGCGCATCAGTTCGTCGATGTCCATCGCCACCCCATGCTGGCGCGCGAAGTCCTGCCAGGTCGAGGCATGGTGCGGCATGGAATCGATCATGGTGCCGTCCATGTCGAAAATGATGGCTTCGACCGGCGATCGCATCGGGCGGTTCGGCAGCGACATCAAACGCCCTGCTTCAGCGATGCTTCGATGAACACATCCAGGTCGCCGTCCAGCACCTTTTGCGTGGCCGAAACCTCGACGTTGGTGCGCAGGTCCTTGATGCGGCTGTTGTCCAGCACATAGCTGCGGATCTGGTGGCCCCAGCCCACGTCGGTCTTGGTGTCCTCGAGCTTTTGCTGGGCTTCCTGCTGCTTGCGCAACTCGAAGTCGTACAGCCGCGAGCGCAGGCGCTTCCAGGCGACGTCGCGGTTGCTGTGCTGGCTGCGGCCGTCCTGGCACTGCACCACGATACCGGTCGGGATGTGCGTCAGGCGCACCGCCGAATCGGTCTTGTTGATGTGCTGGCCGCCGGCGCCGCTGGCGCGGAAGGTGTCGGTGCGCACGTCGCTCGGGTTGATGTCGATCTCGATCGAGTCGTCGATCTCGGGGTAGACAAAAACGCTGGCGAAGCTGGTGTGGCGCCCGCCCGAGCTGTCGAACGGGCTCTTGCGCACGAGGCGGTGCACGCCGGTTTCGGTGCGCAGCAGGCCGAACGCATATTCGCCTTCGACCTTGATCGTGGCGCCCTTGATGCCGGCGGTGTCGCCGTCCGAGATGTCTTCCACCGTGGCGGTAAAACCCTTGCGTTCGGCATAGCGCAGGTACTGGCGCAGCAGCATGCTGGCCCAGTCGCAGGCTTCGGTGCCGCCCGCGCCGGCCTGGATGTCCAGGAAGCAGGGCAGGGGGTCGGCCGGGTTGTTGAACATGCGGCGGAACTCGAGCGCTTCCACTTCCGTGGCGAGCTTGGCGGTCTCGGTCTCGATGGTGATCAGGCCGTCATCGTCGCCTTCTTCCTTCGACATTTCGAAGAGTTCGCTGTTGTCGGACAGCTCGCTCTGGAGCTTGTTCAGCGACAGCACCACGGCGTCGAGCGACTTCTTTTCCTTGCCCAGTTCCTGGGCCTTCTTGGGGTCGTTCCAGACGCCCGGGTCTTCCAGCGAGGCGTTGACGGTCCTCAGACGTTCGGCTTTGGCATCGTAGTCAAAGATACCTCCGTAAATCTTCCGTCCGCGCGCTCAGCGAGACGAGTTGGTTGCCGATGGTGTTGATGCGTTCTGCGTCCATGATTTGCTTTCTGTGTAGGGGGAGGCCCGGTGGGGCTGATGGCGTATTTTCTCATGCCTGCCGACATGCCCGGGCGGGCGGGGCCACTCGGCGGGCTGGTGCAAATGTCAGGTTGCGCTACGTTCGGCCGGGTTCCAGCAGGGTGCGCCGGGGTGCGCAGAGCAGGGCCGGCCGTGCCCGTCGGCCGAGTCCCCCGGGCACGGCCGGCCAAAAGGCCGCGGACTACGCGAGGAAGTCTTCGATCAGGCGGGCCAGGGCGGCCGGCTGGTCGTGGTGCAACATGTGGCCGGCGTCGGCCATGGTGGCGGTGCGCACGTTGGGCACCTGCTTCAGGCGTTCGCGGAACTCGGCCAGGGTGTATTGGCCGGGCCAGTATTTTGCAAAGGTGTCGTCTGACGCGTCCACCGCGAGCGTGGGCGCGGCAATGCGCTGGTAGAGCGCCAGCACCTCGTCGAGCCGGGTCAGCTGCGCGAAAACGATCTTGTGCGCCGGGTCGCCCAGGATGCGCCACTGGCCGTCGGCATCGGGGCGGGCCCAGTGCGATGCCAGCCACA
>JAQGNA010000408.1 GCA_028292075.1 Rhodoferax sp.
TGTACAGCGGCATCTCGAGCGCCTGGTCGGCAACATAGCGGCCGATCTCCTGCAGCGTGGTCTTGCGCAGGGCCTGGTCCCAGGTGTTGCGTTGGGTGTGAAGCAGCGCGTTCAATTTGGCGTCGTCGTCGAACGGGTTCCAGCGCTGCTTGGTGTAGTACATCGAGTAGGCGGTGTTGTCGTAGTCGAAGGTCCAGCCGCCCCATTGGTTCTGCCACATTTCGCCGGTCTTGCCGCTCGGGATGATGTCGTTCAGCAGCACGTTGGTGTCGTAGGGCTTGAGCGAGGCATTGATGCCGACGCCCTGCAGGTAGCTCGCCACCGCCTGTGCCACTTCGCGGAAATTGCTGTCTGAGCCGCGGAAGTCGATCTGGATGGCGGTGCCCGGCTTCACGCCGGCCTTCTGCAACATGGCCTTGGCCTGGGCGGGGTTGAATGGCAGTGGCTTCAGGGCCGGGTCGTGGCCGAAGGACAGCTCGCCCTGGAAGCTGGCGATGGGCTTGGCGTTGCCGAGCAGGATGGTCTTGATGATGGCGTCGCGGTCCACCGCCATGGTCAGCGCCCTGCGCACCTCGCGGTCCTTCATGATGCCGCGCTGGGTGTTGTAGCGCATGGCCAGCGCCACCGGTCCGTCCATGCTCAGCACGGCCAGCTTCGGGTCTTTCTTCAGCGTGTCGACCATGGCCAGCGGGATCTGGTTGGCCACGTCGATGCGGCCGGCCTGCAGCTCGGCGGCCTGCGTGGCCGGCTCGGTGATGAAGCGGTAGTTGAGGTTGTCGACCTTGGGCGCGCCGCCCCAGTAGTCGGCATTGCGCGTGAACGACAGCCCCACCTTGGGCTTGTATTCGGCGAACCTGAACGGGCCTGTGCCGACGGGGTTGGCGCCAAAGTAGGCGCTGCCTTTTTCGGCGATGTACTTCGGCGGCACGATCATCGCGCCGTAGCCCGAGAGCTTGGTCAGCAGCACCGGGTCGGGGCTCTTCATGACGAAGTCCACCGTGGTCGGGTTCACCACCACCACCTTGTCGATGGCGTTGTAGTTCGACTGCTGCGGCCCCTTCTTGCCTTCTTCGCCGAGCAGGCGGTCGAAGGTGAACTTCACCGCGTCAGCGTCGAAGGGCTCGCCGTTGTGGAACTTCACGCCGGTGCGAAGCGTGAAGCGGATGCGCGTGTTCTTGTCGAGGAACTCCCATTTCGTGGCCAGGCCCGGCACCAGCTTCATGTCGGGCGTGCGCATAATGAGGCCGTCGAACACCTGGCTGCCCACCGCGCCCCACGCCACCAGGAAGGTGGCGATCGGGTCCCAGTTGCCCGGGTCCTGGTGGATGGCGACGTTCAGCGTTCCGGCGGCCTGGGCGTTGGGGCCGAACAGGGTGGCGAGTGCGAGGCTGGTGGCGGCGATCAGGGGCTTGAGCTTCATGGTCTTTCTCCGTGGGGAATGCCGTGGTCAGGGGATGGCTTCGGCCACGCGGTGGCTCGGCGAAACCGTGGTGAATTTCAGGATGGCGGGCTCGCTGCCCACCTGGCGTACCGGGCTCGGGATCTCGCCCTGAATCAGGCGCGCGTCGATCAGCCGGCCCGGCTCGGCCACCGGCACGGCGGCCAGCAGCTTTCGTGTGTAGGCGTGCTGCGGGTTTTCGAAGATGTCCTGCCGCAGGCCGATCTCCACGATCTGGCCGAGGTACATCACCGCCACCCGGTGGCTGATCTTCTCGACCACCGCCATGTCGTGTGTGATGAACAGGTACGACAGTTTCCGCTGCGCCTGCAGCGCCATCAGCAGGTCGATGATCTGCGCCTGCACCGACACATCGAGCGCCGACACCGACTCGTCGGCAATGATCAGCTTCGGGTTGCAGGCCAGCGCCCGCGCGATGCACACCCGCTGGCGCTGCCCGCCCGAGAGTTCGTGCGGATAACGCTGCAGATGCTCTGGCCGCAGCCCCACGTCCTTCAGCAGTTCGGCGACGCGCGCCTGCACCGCGACGGCGCCATGGATCAGCCGGTGCGTGTGGATCGGTTCGGCGATGCTGAAACCCACGGTCTTGCGCGGATCGAGCGAGGCGAACGGGTCCTGAAAGATGTACTGGATCTCCTGACGCAGCCGCCGCTGGCCGGCCGCGTCGAGCGTGTGGATGTCCTGCCCCGCGAAGCGGATGCTGCCGCTGGTGGCCGTCACCAGCTGCTGCAGTGTCTTGCCGATGGTGCTCTTGCCGCTGCCGGATTCGCCGACCAGCGCCAGGGTTTCACCGGGATAGATGTCGAAGCTCACCGACTCGACCGCATGCACGCGGTGCGTGGCGCGGCCGAAGAAGGTGTGCGCCACGTCGAAGCGCGTGGTGAGCCGGTCGACCACGAGCAGCGGGGCGGAGGCGTCGACCGTGTCCTGCACCTGCTCGGTGCCCACCACCCGCGGTGTGGCGTCGGCACCGATGCCGTCGAGCACGGTGAGCGGCATGCGGCGCGGAAGCGGCTGTCCGCGCAGGCTGCCGAGGCGCGGTACGGCGGAAAGCAGGGCCTTGGTATAGGAGTGTTCGGGCGCATTGAAGATGCGGTCCACCGGGCCATGCTCGACCTGCGGGCCGCGCCTCATCACCACCACGTCGTCGGCCATCTGCGCCACCACGCCCATGTCGTGGGTGATGAACATGACGGCGGTGTTCAGGTCGCGCTGCAGCTCGCGCACCAGGTTGAGGATCTGCGCCTGGATGGTCACGTCGAGCGCGGTGGTGGGCTCGTCGGCAATGAGCAGCGCCGGCTGGCACGACAGTGCCATCGCGATCATCACCCGTTGACGCATGCCGCCCGAGAGCGCATGCGGATAGGCGTC
>JAQGNA010000442.1 GCA_028292075.1 Rhodoferax sp.
GCCACCACTTCGCCCCGATGCACCACGATGCCGACGAAATCGGCGTACCAGCCCAGCGGGTCGCCTCGCGGGCCGGCCGGCGGTGCCCGCAGGTCCACCAGCGGCAGGCACGCCTGCGCAGCGATGCTGGTGGCCATGGCATCGGTGATTTCCAGGCCATGTGTCCCATGGAATTCCTTGGTCGCGAGGAAACCGCCCACCAGGACGCGCAGGCGTTGCTGACGGGCGGCATCGAGCGCTGCAAGGAAGGGAAGGGCCTGGACGGTGGCCTGCCACAAGGCGTCGGGCAGCGCGACCGGTGCCCGACCCGCCGGCGCACGCGCCATCGACTTGAGCCAGGACCACATCGCTTCAGGCGAGCGTGAGGCGCTCGACACCCGCCGCGGTCAGGCGCAGCACCTCGGCCCGTGGTGGCTCGGCGGAGAGGTCCCAGTCGGACAGCACCACGCGCCGCAGGCCATCGCCCAGATCGTGATCGGCCGGGCGGTGTGTGTGCCCATGGATCAAGGTGTTGGCACCAGCCGCACCGAGCCAGGCGCGGGCCGCCGCGCGGTCCACGTCGGCAAAGGTCACTTCGGTGCGTTTGCGCGCCTCGCTCTGACCGCGCAGGCTGCGGGCAAGCTGCAGTCGTGCCTCGAGCGGCTGCCCCAGCACTTGCTGTTGCCATTCCGTGGAGCGCACCTGTCGGCGAAACTTCTGATAGTCGACGTCGTCCAGGCAGAGCGCGTCGCCGTGGCTCAACAACCAGCGCCGGCCCTGGAATACCAGCGCAACCGGGTCCTGCAGCAGCGTCGTGCCTGCGGCGCGCATGCTCGCCGTGCCGACCAGGAAGTCGCGGTTGCCGTGCAGGAAGAACAACGCGAGCCGCGACGCGTTTGCGCGCAGAACGGCGAGGCTGTCGGCTTCAAAGCCCGGTATGTCGGCCGCATCGTCGCCCACCCACACCTCGAACAGGTCCCCCAGCATGAACACGGCGTCGGCTGGCGTGGTGGCAAGGTAGTGCTTCCAGGCCGCGAACGTGTCCGGCTCGGACGCATGCAGGTGCAGGTCCGAAATGAAATCGACCGCGCGCCAGTGAACGGGAGCAATGAGCTCCGCCACCTGGGGCACGGTCGGATTCGTGGAAGGCGTTTCAGTCACGCCCAGGCTCCGGTGGACTTAGACCACCACCGCCTTTTCGATCACCACGTCGTCGTTCGGCACGTCGTCATGGAAACCCTTGCGGCCGGTCTTCACAGCCTTGATCTTGTCGACCACATCGACACCGCCCACGACCTTGCCGAAAACGGCATAGCCCCAGCCCTGGGCCGAGATCGCGGTGTGGTTCAGGAAGGCGTTGTCGGCCACGTTGATGAAGAACTGCGCCGTGGCCGAGTGCGGATCGTTGGTGCGGGCCATGGCCACGGTGTAGTTGTTGTTCTTGAGGCCGTTGTTGGCCTCGTTGTCGATCGGCGCATCGCTGCCCTTTTGCTTCATGCCGGGCTCGAAGCCGCCGCCCTGGACCATGAAGCCCGGGATGACGCGGTGGAACACGGTGTTGTCGTAGTGACCCTTCTTGACGTAGCTCAGAAAGTTGGCCACCGACTTCGGCGCTTTTTCTTGGTCGAGTTCGAGGGTGATGACGCCGTAGTTGGCAATGTGGAGTTCGACTTTGGGGTTGCTCATGATTTATTTCACCAGGGTGGCGGAGTTGATGATGATGGGGGTTTTGGGGACGTCGGTCGGGAAGGGGCCGCCTGCGCCGGTCGGCGTGGCCTTGATTTTATTCACCACGTCCATGCCGCTCACGACCTTGCCGAAGACGGTGTAGCCGAACAGCTGCGGCGCGTTGATCAGCTGGCTGCGTGGCGTGTTCTCGTAGACCCGGCCCTGGTACTCGAATTTGGGCACCGGGTCGCCCGGCGGGATCACCGTCGGGTTGAGGAAAGCGTTGTCGTTCACGTTGATGAAAAACTGCGCGGTGGCGGATTGCGGGTCGCTGGTGCGCGCCATGGCGAGGGTGCCCACGACGTTCTTGTCGCCGCCCTTGGCCAAGGCTTCGCGGCCTTCGTGCACCACGGGCGGACGCGTTGCCTTTTCGGCGTACTTCGCATCGAAGCCGCCGCCCTGCACCATGAAGTTCGGGATCACGCGATGAAAGATCGTGCCGTCGTAATGCTTGTCGCGAACGTACTGCAGGAAGTTCTCGACAGTCTTCGGCGCCTTGTCGGGATAGACCTCGACGACGAAATCGCCCGCGCTGGTGGCGAACTTCACCCGGGGCGCGTCGGCGTTCTGGGCATGCGTGGCCGAGGCCATGCCGGTGACCAGCGTAGCGGCCAGCAAGGCACGGCGCGCGGCGGAAAAGCGGATGCGAGAAATCATGGATGTCTGGGTCGCAAAAAGGAGCGAGGGTATCAAACCCGGCGAAACCCTGCGTTTCAGGGCCGAACGGGGCGGCGCCGCAAAGGCTTACTTGGCGGCCGGTGCCCTGGCGGCCGGCCTGGCCTTGCCTTGCGGGGCCAGCATGTCACGGATGGCGGCCACCTTTTGCACCGCCTGCGGGTTGTTGGCGTTCAGCTGCAAGGACCTGGCGTAAGCCTGGCTGGCCAGCTTGGCATACACGTCGCCCAGGTTCTCATGGGCGGTGGCATAGGCCGGGTTCAGCTTGACGGCCATCTCGAGCGCGGTTCGGGCCTTGTCGTACTGGTTCTGCGCCGCGTAGAGTGCGGCCAGGTTGTTGTAAGGCTCGGGCAGCTCGGGGAACTCCTGGGTCAGCGCGTTCATGGTGGCGATGGCGTCGTCGGTCTTGCCCGATTCCGTGAGCGCAACGCCCTTCAGGAAGCGCATCTGAGGGTCCTTGGGCTTGCCGGCAAGGTAGGCGTCGGTCTTGGCCACGGCTTCGGCGTACTTGCCCGAGCGGATCAACTGCCCGACGTCGCTGTAATCGTCGGCCATGGCAGGCGTGGCGAGCAGCGCTGCAAGCACCGTGGTGGCCATGCCGGCCATGAATCGGGTTGTGGCTGTGGGGCGAAGTTGCTTCATGAGGCCTCTTGATCGAATGCAGGAACGGGGCAGACACCAGCGCGAAAACCAGTGCGGACGTTGGCGGCGCTGCCGGATGGGCTGGCCCGCACCAGTACCAGGCCTTTGACCCCTTGAACGCCTTGAATGCCTTGAATCGGCCGCTGAAACCAGCGTCGAATCAGGCGCTCGAACTGGCGCATTCGGGGGGCCGGGACGACGCCGTTCAGGGGCTATATACTGCGGGGATTGTAGCCGAGGGGTCACGTGCAACAGGCCCGCCCGGGACGCCTGCAGCGCTCACACCCCCCGTTTCCCGCCTCACAACGACACGCCTGAAACCGCGCGACCGCGGGCTTCCGGCCATTCCCTTATTTCATGAGCTTGCGCATTTACAACACGCTGTCGCGTGCCCTGGAGCCGTTTTCCCCGATCGATCCTGGCCATGTGCGGATGTACGTCTGCGGCATGACGATCTACGACCTCTGCCATGTTGGCCATGCCCGCATGATGATGGCTTTCGACGTGGTGCAGCGCTGGCTGCGCGCGAGTGGCCTGCGCGTCACCTACGTGCGCAACATCACCGACATCGACGACAAGATCATCAAGCGGGCGCTCGAGCGCGGCATCACCATCCGCGCGCTCACCGACGAGATGACCGCCGCCATGCACCAGGACATCGGCGCCCTCGGCATCGAGCCCCCGACCCTCGAGCCGCGGGCAACCGACTATGTGCCGCAAATGCTGCAGCTGATCGCCTCGCTGGAACAGAAAGGCCTGGCCTACCGCTCGACCAACGGCGACGTGAATTACGCGGTGCGCAAGTTCCCCGGCTACGGCAAGCTTTCGGGCAAGTCGCTCGACGAATTGCGTGCGGGCGAGCGCGTCGCCGTGCTCGATGGCAAAGAAGACCCGCTCGACTTCGTGCTCTGGAAGTCGGCCAAGCCGGCCGAACCACCCGAGGCCAAATGGGCCAGTGCCTACGGTGCGGGGCGGCCGGGCTGGCACATCGAATGCTCGGCCATGAGCTGCCAGACGCTGGGCGAAACCTTCGACATCCACGGCGGCGGCGTCGACTTGCAGTTCCCGCACCACGAAAACGAAATCGCGCAGAGCGAAGGCGCATCGGGCAAGCCGCTCGCGCGCTTCTGGGTGCACAACGGCTTCGTGCAGATCGACAACGAGAAGATGTCCAAGAGCCTGGGCAACTTCTTCACCATCCGCGACGTGCTGAAGCAGTACGACGCGGAAACGCTGCGCTATTTCATCGTGCGCGCGCACTACCGCAGCGCCCTCAACTACAGCGACGCCCACCTGGACGACGCCCGCGGCGCGCTGCGCCGGCTGTACACCGCGCTCGACCTGGTGCAGCCTTTGCTGCCGGCGGCCATCGACTGGACCGAGCCTTTCGCCGCCCGCTTCAAGGCGGCGATGGACGAGGACTTCGGTACGCCCGGCGCGGTGGCCGTGCTGTTCGATCTGGCCTCCGAAGTGAATCGCACCGGCTCCGCTGAATTGGCCGGCCTGTTGCAGGCACTGGGTGGCACGCTCGGCATTCTGCAGGGCGACGCCAAGGCGTTCCTGCAGGCCGGCGTGGCGCTTGACGAAGCCGAGGTGCAGGCACTCATCGCGCAACGTGCCGAAGCCAAGGCGGCCCGCAACTTCGCCGAAGCCGATCGCATTCGGCACGAGTTGCTGGGCAAGGGCATCTTGCTCAAGGACAGCGCCACCGGCACCACCTGGGAGGCAGCCGCGTGAACTCGTTCGACGTCGCAATCGCGCCACCGTGCGAAACCAGTACTGTGGGTACTGCGCGCACTGTTTGTGCCGCTCACGCCACCCGTGCCGAGCGCGCTGACAGGAAGCAACATGGCAGCCGTTAAGAAGGTGACGGTAGCGGCGCCCGAGCCGGTGGTTCAGGTCTACACGCCCCCCTACTGGGTCGATGCCTGCAAGCATCTGGCCAAGAAGGACCGCGTCATGCGCCGCCTCATTCCCAAGTTCGGCGACGCCTGCCTGAAAACCCGTGGCGACGCGTTCACCACGCTGGCGCGCAGCATCGTCGGCCAGCAGATTTCGGTGACGGCCGCACAGACCATCTGGGAGCGCTTCGTGCAGCTGCCCCGCCAGATGGCGCCGGCCCATGTGCTGAAGCTCAAGGTCGACGACATGCGCGCGGCTGGACTTTCGGCCCGCAAGGTCGAATACCTGGTCGACCTGGCGCTGCACTTTCATTCGGGCTCTGTGCATGTGCAGAGCTGGGAGGACATGGAAGATGAAGCCATCATCGCCGAGCTGGTGGCCATCCGCGGCATCGGCCGGTGGACGGCCGAAATGTTCCTCATCTTCCACATGATGCGGCCCAACGTGCTGCCGCTGGACGACGTGGGCCTGATCAACGGGATCAGCCACAACTATTTTTCGGGCGACCCGGTGAGCCGCAGCGACGCCCGCGAAGTGGCCGCGGCCTGGGCGCCATTTTGCAGCGTGGCAACTTGGTATATTTGGCGCTCTCTCGAGCCCTTGCCCGTGGCCGTTTAACCTGCCCCGCATTCAGGGGCCAGCCGCCGGCCACGATGGCCGCCGCACTGTGGCGCGGCAGGCCTGCCGGCTCGAACTAACCAGGAGTATGACGTTGGCGAAAAGAACTTTCCTCGACTTCGAGCAGCCCATTTCCGATCTGGAAACCAAGATCGAAGAGCTGCGTTATGTACAGAATGAATCCGCCGTCGACATCTCCGAAGAGATCGACCAGCTGAGCAAGAAGAGCCAACAGCTCACCAAGGACATCTACAGCGATCTCACGCCGTGGCAGATCACCAAGATCGCCCGGCACCCCGAGCGGCCCTACACGCTCGACTACGTCAACGAGCTGTTCACCGACTTCGTCGAACTGCACGGCGATCGCCATTTCTCGGACGATCTGTCCATCGTCGGCGGGCTGGCGCGTTTCAACGGCACGGCCTGCATGGTGCTCGGCCACCAAAAGGGCCGCGACACCAAGGAACGCGGCCTGCGCAACTTCGGCATGAGCAAGCCCGAGGGCTACCGCAAGGCGCTGCGCCTCATGAAGTTGGCCGAAAAATTCCAGCTGCCGGTGTTCACCTTCGTCGACACGCCAGGCGCTTATCCCGGCATCGATGCCGAGGAGCGCGGGCAGTCCGAAGCCATCGGCCGCAACATCTTCGAGATGGCCCAGCTCGAGGTGCCGATCATCACCACCATCATCGGCGAGGGCGGCTCTGGCGGCGCACTGGCCATCTCGGTGGCCGACCAGGTGGTGATGCTGCAATATTCGATCTATTCGGTCATCAGCCCCGAAGGCTGTGCGTCCATCCTCTGGAAGACCTCCGACAAGGCCCAGGAAGCGGCCGACGCGCTCAACATCACCGCCCATCGCCTCAAGGCGCTGGGCCTGGTAGACAAGATCGTGAACGAACCCGTGGGTGGCGCCCACCGCGACCACAAGCAGATGGCCGCGTTCCTGAAGCGTGCGCTGAACGACGCGCTGCGCCAGCTGAGCGACCTGAAGGTCAAGGAACTGCTGGACCGCCGCTACGACCGGCTGCAGAGCTACGGCCGATTCACCGACACCAAAGCCGACAGCAAATGAGGGCGGCGGCTGAGCGCCGGTACGCTGACGCACCGCCATGAAGTCGGCTTTCCGTCACTTTTCGGTCACCACCGGCACCCAGCGTGTCGTCTACGGCGTGATCGTGGGCGTTGCCGTGGCGGCATTGCCGTTGCCCTTCGCGGTGGAGATCCGCGGGCTGATGGGCTGGTGCCTGGCGGTGGCGGTCTATCTGGTGCTGGCCTGGTGGCTCGCTGAAGAGTTCGACGCCGACCGCACCCGCGAACGCGCCCAGCAGCAGGACCAATCCAGCCCGCTGCTTTTCGTGGTGCTGGTGGTGGCGGGGCTGGCCAGCGTGGTGGCCATTGTCGAGATGCTGCAGAACGTCAAGGACCTGAAGGAGTCGCAGCGCGCCTGGCACATCGCCCTGTCGATGGCGGCGCTGGCACTGTCCTGGCTGCTCATTCAGACCACCTTCGCCTTCCGGTATGCGCACCGCTACTACCAGGAAGAAATGAACAACAAGGTGGCCGGTGCGGGGCTCGATTTTCCGGGTAAGCTCGACCCGGACTATTTCGATTTCTTGTACTACTCCTTCGTGGTCGGCATGACCTCGCAGGTGTCGGACGTGCAGGTGACCTCGCGCGAGATGCGCCGGCTCACACTGGTGCACGGCGTGCTGTCGTTCGGGTTCAACATGCTG
>JAQGNA010000456.1 GCA_028292075.1 Rhodoferax sp.
AACCCCCAACGGCGCATGGCTTGCCGACCCGGCTTTCGGCGGGGTCATGAACGATGCTCTGCAGGCGCTGCATGACCTCGAAGCGCAACCGCCTGGTGACCCTCAGTCAACCGCAGTGGAGGAAGCCAACCGCGATGCAGCGACCTCCGCCGGCGACGACCTCACCTGGCGCATGGCAGATCACCTGCACACCCTGCGCTCCGCCTGGCGCGACCGGCAGGCAGCGGCTTCACCAGCCGATGACTCCCGCGCCACAAGCGACGCCTCGGCTCGCCTCATGGCCATTGCCCACGATTGCGAGCAGCTGGCCTGGCAGGCCGACTTCCGCTTTCTGTACCACCCGAAGCGGCACCTGCTGCACATCGGCTACCGGGTTGCCGAACAGCAGCTCGATGCCGGCTTCTACGACCTGCTGGCCTCCGAATCGCGCCTGACCAGCCTGCTGGCCATTGCCAAGGGCGACGTGCCGGTGGCCCACTGGAGCTCGCTCGGCCGGCCGTTCTATGCGGTGGGTGCGGTGGCCGGGCTGCGGTCCTGGTCGGGATCGATGTTCGAATACCTCATGCCCACGCTGGTGCTCGACGAACCGCACGGCAGCGTGCTGCGCGAGGCCTGCCGCGCGGCACTGCGCGAGCAGATCGCCTATGGGCAGGCGCAGCAGGTGCCCTGGGGCATTTCCGAATCGGCCTATGCCGGCAGCGACCACACCCTGGCCTACCAGTACGCGCCGCAGGGCGTGCCGCGTCTGGCGCTGCGTCGCACCCCGCCGGACGAACTGGTCATCGCGCCGTATGCAACCGCGCTGGCCGCACAGATCGCACCGCACCGCGCCACGCTCAACTTCGACCGGCTGGAGGCGATGGCGCCGCGCGCCCGCTACGGTTTCATCGAGGCGCTCGATTTCACCCGGGCCCGGCAGACCAGCGGCACCAGGTTCACGGGCGTGGACACCTTCATGGCCCACCACCAGGGCATGAGCATCGTGGCGCTGGCCAACGTGCTGCTCGACGGCCCCGCCCAGCGCTGGGGCATGGCCAACCCGAGCATCGAGGCGGTGGCTTCGTTGCTGCACGAACGCGCGCCGCGCGAGGTCTCGCAGCTGTACGAACCATCGGACGCGCCACCGGCCCTGGCCCTGCAGCGACGCGCGCCCGGCCTGCTGCGCGAGGTGCCCCCGGGCGCCACCGCGGTCGAGCCGACGCATGTGCTGTCGAACGGACGCTACAGCGTCACGCTGCGGCCGAACGGCGCCGGCTGGAGCCGCTGGGGCCAGACCGGCGTTTCGCGCTGGCGCGACGATGCCCTGCGCGATGCCTACGGCCACTTCTTCTACCTGCGGCACGGCCCCGAAGCGGAGGACGGCGAGGACGGCGAGGGCGGCGAGGGCGGCAAGGTGGCACGGCCCGCGTCGATCACCCAGCATCCCGCGCCCGACCCGAGCGCGCGCTACCACAGCACCTACCATGCCGACCGGGTCTGCTTCGAGGCCACCTGGCCCACGGTGCAGGCGCACACCACGGTGTGGGTCAGCCCGGAAGACGACATCGAGTTCCGCCGCGTGGAACTGCGCAACCTCGGCAACACGGTGCTCGACATCGAGCTCACTTCCGCTTTTGAAGTCACGCTGTCCGACCCCCGGGCCGATGAGGCTCACCCGGCCTTCACCAACCTGTTCGTGCGCGCCGAGTGGCTGCCCTTGCACCAGGCGCTGGTGTTCGAGCGCAAGCCGCGCCTGCCGACCGAGCAGGCGCTGCGGGCGGCGCATTTCCTGACCGACGCCGATCCGCAGATCGTCGGCCTGCGCCTGCAGACCGACCGCCAGCGCTGGCAGGGCCGCAACCAGCCCATCGGCCAGCCGCGCATGGCCATGGACCCGGTGCCCACCGGCACGGCCATGCCGATGGGCTATTCAGCAGGTGATGACCTGCTGCCCGGCATCACCCTCGACACCGGCCTCGACCCGGTGGCCGTGCTCTCGGTGCGCCTTCGCATCGCACCGCAGGGCAAGGCCCGCCTGACCTTCGCCACGGCGGCGTCCGACAACGCCGGCACGCTGCGCGCGGTCATCGACAAGTACCGCCAGCACAGCCATGTGCAGCGCGCCTCGCTGATGTCGGCCACGTTGACCGGCATCCGGCTGCGCAGCCTCGGCATGGGCACCGACACCTTCGCGGCGGCGCAATCGGTGACGACCGCGCTGTTGTTCAGCCTGACCCGCCCGCGCTTCGGCCCGCCGGGCGCCGCCGAACCCGGCGTGGAAGCCTGCGACCGCCGGCTGCTGTGGCGCTTCGGCATCTCGGGCGACCGGCCGCTCATCGTGGTGTCGGCCGGCCTGTCGCAAGGCCTGGGCCTGCTGCGGTCCCTGGCGCAGGCGCTGCGGCTGTGGTCATGGGGCGGCGTGCCTTGCGACCTGGTGGTGCTGAATTCGGAGCCTGCGTCCTATCTGATGGCCCTGCACCGGGAGATCGCCGCGCTGCGCGAACAGACCCTGGCCGCCATCGGCGGCGAGCCGGGCTCGGGTCAGGTCGGCTTCTACCTGTTGCGCACCGAAGAGCTGTCGCGCGACGAGATCAACACGCTGCAGGGGTTGGCCCGGCTGCGGCTGGCGGCGGACGGGCGGCCGCTGGTCCACCACCTGCAGGAATGGACGCAGCAGCACGAGGACGCCCGCGCCGAGCGGGAGAGCGACGGCAACACGGCGCTCGCATGGGTGCGGCCCGCGGCGGCTGCGGCCTGGTCGGTCAGCACCGGCGAATTTGCCGCCACCTCGGGCGAGTTCCGCTTCGAGGCCAGTGTGGCGAAGCGCCCCGTCCGGCCCTGGATCAACGTGCTGTCGAACCGCGGCTTCGGCGCACAGGTGTCGGAAGCCGGTGGTGGCTACACCTGGGGCGTCAACAGCCGGTTGAACCAGCTGACCGCCTGGTCGAACGACCCGGTGGTCGACACGCCATCCGAGTGGTTCCTGGTGCAGGACCTGCGAACCCGCGCGGTGTGGAATGTCGCGGCCTCGGGCTGGGGCCATGCGGATGCCGCGGCCGACGGCGATGCCGCCCCGCTGGCGGCCGGCGAGCCCCCGGTCTACCGGATCTCGCACGGCCAGGGCTACACCCGCATCGGCCATCGGCGTGGCGACCTGGAGGTGACCGCCACCTGGTGCGTCGATGCCGTCACATCCGTCAAGCAGGTGCGTCTTCAGCTGGTGAACAGAGGCCAGCGCAGCCGCCATCTGCGGCTGGTCGGCATGGCCGAATGGCTCATGGGCGCCAACCGGGCCGACCGCGGCGCCACGCACACGGCGGCCCACCGCATCGCCACCGCCGCCGGGCCGGTCACCGCGTTGATGTGCACGCAGCGAGACCGCTCCGCCGGTTTCGGCGAGGGCACGGCCTTCCTGGTACTGGCCGCGCCCGGTGCGCCCGCTTCGCCCGCTGTGCCAAATGCGCCCGCCGCGGCGCGCCCCGTCGCCCGGGACCGGGCGGAGACCACCGACAGCTGGACCTGCGATCGCCGCGAATGCTTCGACGCTGCCGGCCGGCTGGTGCTGCCCGACCGCTTCGGCGAACAGTCGGGTGCCGGCCTCGACCCCTGCGCCGCGCTGTCGACCGAGCTGGTGCTCGCCCCCGGCGACACCGCCGAACGCGTCTTCCTGCTCGGCTATGGCGAGAACCCGGTCAGGGCCCTGGCGCTGGCAACCGAGGCCGTGAAGGTGCAGGCCACCGCCCGCAGCGACGCCGTGCGCGAACAGTGGCAGGCCCTGTTGGGCGCCACCACCGTGCGCACGCCCGACCCCTTGTTCGACGCCATGGTCAACCGCTGGCTGCTGTACCAGACCGTCAGCTGCCGGCT
>JAQGNA010000481.1 GCA_028292075.1 Rhodoferax sp.
AAGTAGCCACCACGATCTCGCTCGGCGTGGCGATGTTGGCGAACTGCGGCTGCATTTCGGAGCGCTGGTAATCGAGCTCCAGCGGATAGATGCCGTGCCAGGCCTTGCGGTATTCCTCGCAGATCACACCGACCAGCCGGTCGATCACACGCTGCTCGGTCAGCGAAAACTCGCGGCCCTCGATGCGGGTAGGAAACTTTCCTGCCCCGCCGTACAAGGTGTCGATCACCCCGAAGACCAGCGCCGGCTCGCACACCACCAGGCCGCTGCCCCGCAAGGGCCGTATCGCCATGATGTTGAAGTTGGTGGGAACGGCCAGCTCGCGCAGGAAGGCGCTGTAGCGCTGCACGGCCACGGTGCCGACCGATATCTCGGGGCTGCGTCGGATGAAGTTGAACAGGCCAATGCGGAAGTTGCGGGCGAAGCGCTCGTTGACCACTTCCATCGTCGGCATGCGGCCGCGGACGATGCGCTCCTGGCTGGAAATGTCGTAATTGCGGATTTCCCCGGACTCGAAGACCTCTTCGGCGTCTTTCTGGCTTTCGCCGGTGACACCTTCCAGCAGGGCATCGACCTCTTCCTGGGAAAGAAAAGACTCACTCATGGCGGCGACTCCTTGCCTGTCATCACTGGATGATGAAGCTGGAGAAAAGAATGCCGGTGACCGGATTGGGCTCGGCGTTCTTCTTCTTTTCGCCCTTCTTCTTCGGTTTTTCGTCGTGCTCGTCTTCGGATTCGACCGTGTAGCCCAATGGCCGCGACACTTCGCGCAGCACGTCGTTGGCCAGCTTTTCCTTGCCGTCCTTGCTCAGCAATTCTTCGGAGCTGCGCTGGGAGATCAACATGAGCACGCCGCTGCGGATGTTGGGCAGGTAGCTCTTGACCGCGTCCGATGTCTTCTGGTCGGTGGTCTCGATGGTGATGCCGACCTGGGCGAACTTTTCGCCGCCGGGGTCGGCCAGGTTGACCACCATGTTCTCCATGGGCAGGTAGACCGGCGGCGTCTTGTGCTTGTCGCCTGACGCGTGTTCGACCGGAGCGTCCTCGCCGTCCTCGCTGGCCGCCTTGCGGCCAAAGACGAACCAGCCGCCACCGGCGGCCACCAGCAGCAGGACGACCGCAATGATGATCACGAGCATTTTCTTGCCCTTGGGCTTGGGCGCGGGCACGGCATCGGTTGCAGACACGTTACTTCCTCCGGAGATGGCTTGGCCGAGCGGCCGGGGACACCCGGCTCAATTCAGTCGGTTGATTATCGAGTCGGGGCGTTTTGATAATAGCCAGATTAACGGGGCAAAACCGAGGCATTCACGCCACTTGGTCGACCGATCGCAGGCTCCGGCAACCGGCAAACACTGCAGCCCGTGCAGCCCGTGCATCCCGCACGGGCCGTGGCTCAGACGAACAGATCGAGCGTGCCCGCCGGCGCCGTGGCCACCGCCCTGGCCGGTGCAGCCGCGGCGACCTGCCGGCCCGCATCACCACCGGCAAACGCCCGGCGCTGCCCCTCGGGTGCGCGGTCCTGCTGCGACTGCCCACCGGCAAGCTGTGCGCCCGAATGGCCCACGGTGACGCCAGTCAGCACCACGCCCTGGCTTCCGAGCAGATCTTTCAGGTGCGCCGCGGTGCTCGCCAGCATGTCGCGCGTGGCGGCCTGGTCCGATCGGAATTCAATCTGCGCTTCCTGGCCAGACATTGAAATCCTGACCTCGACGCGTTCGGCGTTCAGCCCTTCGAGCGTGAGCGACGCATTCTGGATGCCCTGCGACACCCAATAGCTGACCTGGTCGGCCACCGCATCGGCAGTGGCCGGGCCGGTGACGGCCGCCGCCACCGCGCCGCCATCGAATTGCACCGTGGACGTGAACCCATGTTGACCGAAGGCGCCCTCCGATGCGTTGGCTGCGCCACCCCGGCCACCTTCGCCGCGAACGCGGTCCAGCGTCTTGAAAGCCTCGCCGGCCTCGGCCGAGAGACCGAGCAGCGATGCCGGCTCGGTCCCCAGCCCCTGGCCCGTCCCCATCCCTATCCCCATCCCCATCCCGGTGTTTTCCGACTTGTCGAAGCGCGCATTCAGCAGAGACTGTGCCGACGCTGGCCTGACCGTACCGGCCGTGGTGTCGAGCCCAGCGGCCTGAAAGGCGGCGTCCTCCATCGGAACATCGCCGCCAGCAAGCCGGTTCTTCAATTGTTCGAGCACCGACGCATAGGCGGCCATGCCGGACGACGGCGCAGCCCCCTGGGTTTGAATGGCCCGGGCGGCCTCCGTGGCGAAACCAACCGCGCCACCGACGGCCCGCCGGGCCGCATCGACGAGGCCACCCGCGCCACCCACGTCCGCTACTTCCGCAGCCGTCTGCGCGTCAATGCCAGTCAATGCGCCGCCCTGCTCCGCCGTGCCGCTGATGGCAGGCGCGGACGCTGGTGCCGCCCCCCGAAGGAAAGCGGTGAGCTGGGCCAACGCCGCCGAGGCGTCGTGGGCAGTACCTGGCTTTTGCGGTCGGGCCACCTCCTTGTCGTCTTCATCGTCTTTTTCTGCCTCGCCGGACTCGGCCACCTGACCGCTGGCGTCAGAAGCGGCTGCCTTGTCGCCCCGCTCCGCCGAATCGGCCTCTTGAGCCGCATCCGCGCGCTCCTTGCGGTCCGACGCTTCGGATCGTTTTGGCGGCGGCGGCGGCGTGGCCGGCCTGGCGGGGGTTGCAGGCTTGGCTGGCGCTGCATGGGCCTGCATCGCAGCGGCGAAGGAGGCTCGCTCCTGCGCAGCCGATTCGGCGTCTTCCGTCGACCGGACCTTGTGGCCGGCCTGCGATTCCACCGCCTTGAAAAGCTGGGCGGACTGACCACGTTCGATGCTCATGACATTCCCTCCCCGTACTGGCGGTCCATCGACTTGCCGAAGCGCTGCGCGGCAAATTCGTCCATCTGTTTCTGTTCCCTGCGGTCCTGCAGCCGCCCGGCTTCCTTCTGCTTGGTGACCAGCACCTGGCGCAGCGTGGCCACGCGAATGTCGGCCTCGAGCAGGCCCTTCTTCGCGAGGTCGACCCAGCGCAGCTGTTCCTGCACCATCTGCTTCTGCATCAGGATGGCCTGGTTCAGGCGGTCCATGAACTGGTAGTGATGCCGCATCAACTCGGGCAGCGCGCAGATCTGCGCCTGCGAAGCCCAGCGCGACTCGGTCTCGTTGGCATAGGTCTCGAGTTGGGTCAGCTGGTTCTGAGCGCCGATGTAGCGCTGCTGCGCCTGCCCAAGCACCTGGTTCGCGGCGTCGCGCTTGCGACCCGCCACGTCAATTGCAACCCCGAGTGTTCTCAGCAGAGACATGGCCTGGCCCTCGCTCCATGCGGCTTCATCGTGCACCCGCCGCCTTGGAAATCACCCTTGTCATCGCCCGAAGACTGTCGTCGAGCGGTGCCGCTTCGAACATGCCCTGCTGCAAAAATTCGGTCATGCCGTCGTTCAGTCGGATCGCTTCGTCCAGCGCCGGGTCGGCCCCCATGGCATAGGCGCCGATCTGAATGAGGTCCTTGCCCTTCTGGTACCGCGAGTTCACGGCACGGAACCGCCGCGCCACTTCGAAATGCTCCGGCGACACCACGTTGTGCATGACCCGCGAGGCCGACTGCTCGATGTCGATCGCCGGGAAGTGCCCGGCCTCGGCCAGCGACCGCGACAGCACGATGTGCCCGTCCAGGATGGCACGCGCCGCGTCGGCGATCGGATCCTGCTGGTCGTCACCCTCCGACAGCACGGTGTAGAAGGCCGTGATCGACCCAACGCCATGCAGGCCGTTGCCACTGCGCTCCACCAGCTGCGGCAGCTTGGCAAAGCAGGACGGCGGATACCCCTTGGTGGCCGGCGGTTCGCCGATGGCCAGGGCAATCTCGCGCTGCGCCATCGCATACCGGGTGAGCGAGTCCATGAGCAGCAGCACGTGCTGGCCCTTGTCGCGAAAATACTCGGCCACCGCAGTCGCATAG
>JAQGNA010000499.1 GCA_028292075.1 Rhodoferax sp.
GCGGGCCGGGCGAACGCAGGTCGTGCATGAACTCCGACACCGCTTCCTGGCGCCGGGCGGGCTGCGGGTGCAGCGCCTTCTGCAACACGGCATCGACCCAGGCCGGCAGCTCTGGCCGCAGATGGCGCGCCGGCACGTAGCGCAGGCGCTTGAGGTCGGCTGGCGACACGATGCGCGCCACTCCCAGGCCGTAGGGCAACTGGCCGACGAGCATCTGGTACGCCAGCACCGCCAGAGAAAAGAGGTCGGACCGCTGGCTGCCTCCCGCCCCGGTGAAGTACTCGGGCGCCGTGTATTGCAGCGAGCCGGCGATGGCGGTGGCGTCGGCGGCCGGCGTGCCCTCGGTCAGCCCGGCCACATGGGTGGCGGCCAGGTCGATGATGCGCACCGTGCCCTGGCGGTCGATCATCACGTTCTCGGGCCGCAGATCCTGGTGCAGCATCTCCTTGCCGTGGAAGGCGTGCAGGCCCTGCGCGATCTGCTCGACGATGTCGCGCACCGCATCGAGGCTGGGCGATGGATGGTCGGTCATCCACTGCGCAAGGGTCTGGCCGTCGATGTACTCCATGGCGACGAACACATGCCGGCGCGGGCGGTCACTGGCCGCCGGTTTCAGCACATGCGGACTGTGCAGGCGCCGCGCCACCCACTCTTCCAGCAGGAAGCTGTCGAGGTGCGCGGGGTTGTCGGCCATGTCCACCGACGGTGTCTTGAGCACGACCTGCTGGCCGGTCTGGTCGTCCACTGCCAGGTGCACATGGCTGCGCGCGCTGGCATGCAGTTGCCGCACCACCGTATAGCCTTCGAAGGCCATGCGCGGCGCCAGTGCGGGCGGCAGCAACAACCCTTCACGCCGGGCCTGCAGATGTGCGGGTGCGTGGTCGGGCAAGGCGTCGATGCGCAGGATCTGCACCGTCATGTCGTCGTCTGCGCCCCGGGCTTCGACGCCGGTCAGCAGCGCCGCCACGGCCGCGTCAAGGTCATGCGGATGCCGGGCCAGCGCCTCATGCACGGCGGCGGCGTCGAAGTGCGCATAGGCGCCATCGGTCGCCAGGATGTAGACCTCGCCAACCTCCCCCGCGATGCAGCTGTAGTCGATCTCGACATGCGGCGCCACCCCCAGCGCCCGGCCGAGGTACGACTCGGCCGACGACACATGCACGCGGTGGTCTTCGGTGAGTTGCTCCAACGCCTGCGGATGCAGCCGGTAGATGCGTGAATCGCCGACGTGCAGCAGGTGCAGGTCGCGCCCTTTCAGGATCAGCGCGCTGAAGGTGCAGACATGGCCGCGGTCCCGGTCGAAGCGAGCCTGGCCCCGCATGTTCTGCGCATGCAGCCAGGCATTGGTGGCGCTCAGCACCCGCTGCGCCGAGCGCCGCACCGACCAGGCGTCGGAGGTGGCGTAGTAGTCGTCCAGAAAGCCGCCCACCGCGGCGGCACTGGCCTCCTGGCTCACCGCGCTGGAGCCGATGCCGTCGGCCTGGGCCAGGGCGATGCCCTTGCTGCTGCGCAGGGGCTCCAGCGGCAGCATGGCGCCGTGGAAATCCTGGTTCACGCCCTTGCGGCCGGCCCGCGAGCCCTGCCCCAGCGTGACGCGCAGCGCATGGCTCATGCCCATGCTGCCCAGGTCGCCTTCAGCGGCTCGGTCTTCACTTGATGACGCGCTTCGGGGCCGTCTTGTAATGCGTGGAATAGAGCGTGACACCGACGAAGGTCAGGCCGCCCACGAGGTTGCCCAGCACCGTGGGCACCTCGTTCCAGATGAAGTAGTCCATCAGCGTGAATTTGCCGCCGAGCATCAGGCCGGTGGGAAACAGGAACATGTTGACGATCGAATGCTCGAAGCCCATGTAGAAGAAGATCATGACCGGCATCCACATGCCGATGGCCTTGCCGGAGACGGTGGTCGACATCATGGCCGCCACCACGCCGGTGGACACCATCCAGTTGCACATCACGCCGCGGATGAACAGTGTCAGCATGCCGGCCGCGCCATGCGAGGCATAGCCCAGCGTGCGTGCCTCGCCGATGCCGCCCAACCTCTGGCCCACGGCGTTCGGGGCTTCGGTGAAGCCGAAGGTGAAGATGATCGACATGAACACCGCCACCGTGAGCGCGCCGGCGAAGTTGCCCACGAACACCAGCCCCCAGTTCCGCATCACGCCCGACCAGGTGGCACCGGGGCGCTTGTCGAACACCGCCAGCGGCGCCAGCGTAAACACGCCGGTCAGCAGGTCGAAGCCCATGAGGTACAGCATGATGAAGCCGACCGGGAACAACATGGCACCGACCAGCGCATTGCCGGTGTTGACCGTGACCGTGACGGCAAAGGCCGCGGCCAGCGCCAGGATCGCGCCGGCCATGTAGGAGCGGATGAGCGTGTCGCGGGTGGACATCAACAATTTCGATTCACCCGAATCGACCATCTTGGTCACGAACTCCGCGGGGGCGAGATAGGCCATTTGACTTCCTTCAAGGCTGTGAAAAAACAAAGAGGAGCGCACCTTCACGGGGCATGGCAGGCCAACGAAAACGGCGTCCGCTGCACCGCCCGGCCACGCCGGGGGTCCAGGGGACGCCGTTATCCATGATCTGCACCGTTTCGAGGCCCGCGACGCATCGCAAGGCAACGTTCCCGGGCCGACTTCAGCCCGGTACTGAAACGCAGCAAATTCCATGCCGCGTCGGTCCGCATCCGCTCATGTCAGGGGCTGTTGTCTGGAGCCTGAGGCGCCCGTGTCGCCGGCGAAGCCATTTGTGCAAAGGCCAGGTCGGGCAATGCCAAAGTCGATTCGGCCACGTCGAGCAGACGCCGGTTCTGGTCCATGGACGTCTTCTGCAGCACCCTGAACGCCGCCTCTTCGCTCAGGCCGAGGCGCGCCATCAGCATGCCCTTGGCCCGTTCGATCACCTTGCGCTCCTTGAGGGCGCGGCGCGCCGCATCAAGCTCTGCCTCCACACCGGCGATG
>JAQGNA010000504.1 GCA_028292075.1 Rhodoferax sp.
TCAAGTTGATCAACCCGATCGCCATGGAAGAAGGCCTGCGTTTCGCCATCCGTGAAGGCGGCAAGACCGTCGGCGCCGGTGTGGTTGCCAAGATCATTGCCTAACAGCGAAGTTCTAGGGGTATAGCTCAATTGGCAGAGCGTCGGTCTCCAAAACCGAAGGTTGTAGGTTCGATTCCTACTGCCCCTGCCACCTAAACACACGTTGAAGGTGGCAAATCAAGCCCGTCATGACCTGACGGGCTTCTGTGTCTCCAGGGACACCATGCACAAGACTCAGGAAACAGCCAAAAATGGCCACTACGCAAGTTGAAACTGTCAGTACCGGCGCCGACAAGGCCAAGCTCGCCGCGGCGGCGGCCTTGGTGCTCGCTGCACTGGCGGCTTTTTACCTCCTCGGCAAACAGGGCCAGGTGGTGCAGTGGGTGGCCCTGGTCGTCGGTCTCGCAGCGGCAGTCGCCGTGTTCACCATTTCCGAGCCAGGCAAGCAGCTGATCGCCTTTGGCCACGACTCCTGGCGCGAGGTCAAGAAAGTGGTCTGGCCGACGCGCAAGGAAGCCGTCCAGATGACGCTCTACGTGTTCGGCTTCGTGGTGATCATGGCCCTGTTTCTCTGGCTGACCGACAAAACACTTGAATGGGTGTTTTATGACCTGATCTTAGGCTGGAGAAAATAATGACGGACATCGTAGAAACCGCTGCAGAAACCCCCGATACGCCCGCGACGCCGGCAACCCCGGTCACGCCAGTGAACCCGGATCTTCGCTGGTACATCGTCCACGCCTATTCCGGCATGGAAAAGGCCGTCGAGCGCAACATCACCGAACGCATCGCCCAGTCGGGCATGCAAAGCAAGTTCGCCCGCATCCTGGTGCCAACCGAAGAAGTGGTCGAGATCAAGAACGGCCAGCGCAAGACCACCGAGCGCCGCCTGTTTCCGGGCTACGTGTTCGTGGAAATGGTAATGGACGACGAGTCCTGGCACCTGGTCAAGCACACGAACAAGGTCACCGGCTTTGTCGGCGGCGCCAAGAACCGCCCTGCCCCGATCTCTGAAGAAGAAGTCCAGAAGATCGTGAGCCAGATGCAGGAAGGCAGTGAGAAGCCGCGCCACAAGGTCGAGTTCATGCCGGGCGAGCTGGTCCGCGTCAAGGAAGGCCCTTTCACCGACTTCAACGGTTCGGTGGAAGAAGTCAACTACGAGAAGAGCAAGGTCCGCGTGTCCGTCACCATCTTCGGTCGCGCCACCCCCGTCGAGCTGGAATTCAGCCAGATCGAAAAGACCTGACAGATTTTGGCCAAGGCCCCGCTCGGGGCCGCGGTCCATTGGATTCCATGCCTTTACGACTCGGCATGGATGTTGAGAAAGAGTCGCAACCCCGGGGAGCCTGCGCAGTCAATCATGACCGCGCACGGCGTTAATACCCGCAAGGAGTCACCGAAATGGCGAAAAAAATCGTCGGTTTCATCAAGCTGCAAGTGCCAGCTGGTAAAGCCAACCCATCCCCACCGATCGGCCCCGCATTGGGCCAGCGCGGTTTGAACATCATGGAATTCTGCAAGGCATTCAATGCGCAGACCCAAGGCGTCGAACCCGGTCTGCCACTGCCGGTGGTCATCACCGCATTTGCCGACAAGAGCTTCACCTTCATCATCAAGACGCCGCCCGCGACCGTCCTGATCAAGAAGGCCATCAAGCTGGACAAGGGTTCTGCCCGTCCGCACAGCGACAAGGTCGGCAAGATCACGCGTGCCCAGCTCGAAGAAATCGCAAAGACGAAGATGAAGGACATGACGGCCGCCGACCTCGACGCCGCTGTTCGCACCATCGCCGGTACTGCCCGCTCCATGGGCGTGAATGTGGAGGGCGTTTAAATGTCCAAGCTCACCAAGAAACAAAAAGCCTTTGTCGGTAAAGTGGACAGCGGCAAGCTGTACACCCTGGGCGATGCCCTGGTGCTGATCAAGGAATGCGCCAACGCGAAGTTCGACGAGTCGATCGACGTGGCTGTGCAACTCGGCGTCGACGCGAAGAAGTCGGACCAGGTCGTTCGTGGCGCCGTCGTGCTGCCCAACGGCACTGGCAAGACCAAGCGCGTTGCGGTGTTCGCCCAGGGCGCCAAGGCTGAAGAAGCCAAGGCCGCCGGCGCTGACATCGTCGGCATGGACGACCTCGCTGCCCGCATCAAGGCCGGTGACATGCCTTTCGACGTGGTCATCGCCGCGCCGGACGCCATGCGCATCGTCGGTACGCTGGGCCAGATCCTGGGCCCACGCGGCCTGATGCCAAACCCTAAGGTCGGCACGGTGACGCCGGACGTGGCGCAAGCGGTCCGCAATGCCAAGGCTGGTCAGGTGCAGTTCCGCGTTGACAAGGGCGGCATCGTGCACGGCACGATCGGCCGTCGCTCGTTCGACTCCGACAAGCTCCAGGGCAACCTGGCTGCTTTGATCGACGCGCTGAACAAGGCCAAGCCGGCCACCAGCAAGGGCGTGTATTTGAGGAAAGTCGCGATCTCGTCGACGATGGGTGTGGGTGTCCGGGTGGACACGCAAACCATCTCGGCGTAATCGCAAGAATTCGGGGCTTCGCAAGAAGCGCCGAGGTGGTGGGCCGGTGGCCAGAAAGGCAACTTTCGAACCGCCGGGCCATCCAAGACCGTTGGTGTGCAGTTCAGCTGCGCTTAATCAGTGAGAGCCAACGCAGATGGCGATCCCGCTGCAGATGGATTTGATTCCTGAACAGTTGGTCGCTGCAGAGTGGTGTGTTGAATGGCTTGTTGCCTGACGACACTTTTAAGGAGTAGACCTTGAGTCTGAATCGCAGTGAGAAAGAAGCGGTCATCAGTGATGTGACCAGCCTCGCCGCTAAAGCTCAAACGCTCGTGATGGCGGAATACCGTGGTATCACGGTCGCTGACATGACCAAATTGCGCTCGTCCGCGCGCAGCCAGGGCGTAACGCACAGCGTGTTGAAAAACACGCTGGCACGCCGTGCTGTCGCAGGCAGTGCTTTTGAAGTCGTGTCCGACCAGATGACCGGTCCGCTGATCTATGGCTTTTCCGAAGACGCAGTTGCTGCCGCGAAAGTGGTGGCTGACTTCTCGAAGACCAACGACAAGTTGGTGATTCGGGGTGGCGCCTACGGTGGAAAAGTCCTGGACGTCGCCGGCGTGAAGCAATTGGCCAGCATTCCTTCGAAGGAAGTGCTCCTGGCGCAATTGTTGGGCTTGATGCAATCGCCAATTTCGCGTACGGCCCGTGTGCTGGCCGCGCTGGCGGAACAAAAAGGCGCAGGCGCCGCAGAGCCGGAAGCAGCTGAAGCTGTTGCCGATGCAGCGCCCGAGGCCACCGCAGCCTGATGGCCGGCGCAGTTTTAACCAATATTTAGGAAATCAAAATGGCATTCGATAAAGACGCATTTTTGACCGCGCTGGACAGCATGTCGGTCATGGAACTCAACGACCTGGTGAAAGCCATCGAAGAGAAGTTTGGCGTGAGCGCAGCCGCCATGTCGGCTCCTGCAGCCGGCGGCGGTGCTGCTGCACCTGTGGCTGAAGAAAAGACCGAATTCAACGTCGTCCTGCTCGAAGCTGGCGCCGCCAAGGTGTCGGTCATCAAGGCCGTGCGCGAAATCACCGGCCTGGGCCTCAAGGAAGCCAAGGACCTGGTCGACGGCGCACCGAAGAACGTCAAGGAAGGCATCTCCAAGGCTGACGCCGATGCCGCCATGAAGAAGCTGGTGGAAGCTGGCGCCAAGGTCGAACTGAAGTAATCGATCTCCACGACAGGGCTGGGACTCCGAAAGGGGCCCCAGCCTTTCGTGCTTGTAAAGAGCACACCGAAAAGCCCGCTTGCAGCGAGTTTTTCAGTGTCTTCTGGCCCCGACTGCAGAAGATGCCTTGGTTCGGATTGCGTGCAACGCGCAATCGTCCGCCATGGTTGGTAGTGGCCAACCGCCAAGAATGTTGGGTGTGATGCCCAACGCGACAGTTCGACAGGACCCCTAGGACCGCCCAGTCCTTGCCCCGGAGATCTCATGGCCTATACGTACACCGAACGCAAACGCATTCGTAAAAATTTCGGCAGCCGCGACAGCGTGCTCGAAGTCCCCTACCTCCTGCAGATGCAGAAAGACGCGTACACCGCGTTCCTGCAAGCTGACGCCGCGCCCCAGAAGCGCACCGCCGAAGGGCTGCAAGCCGCCTTCGAAGCCGCCTTCCCGATCGTCTCTCACAACGGTTTTGTGGAGATGAAGTATGTGGAATACAACCTCGCCAAGCCGGCGTTCGACGTTCGCGAGTGCCAGACCCGTGGCCTGACTTTCGCCTCGGCCGTTCGTGCCAAGGTCCAGCTCATCATCTATGACCGCGAATCGTCGACCTCGCAGTCGAAGGTCGTGAAGGAAGTGAAGGAACAAGAGGTCTACATGGGCGAAGTGCCGCTCATGACCGAAAAGGGTTCGTTCATCATCAACGGCACGGAACGCGTGATCGTGTCCCAGCTGCACCGCTCCCCTGGCGTGTTCTTCGAGCATGACAAGGGCAAGACGCACAGCTCGGGCAAGCTGCTGTTCTCGGCGCGCATCATCCCCTACCGCGGCTCTTGGCTCGACTTCGAGTTCGATCCGAAGGACGTGCTGTACTTCCGCGTCGACCGCCGTCGCAAGATGCCGGTCACGATTCTGCTGAAGGCCATCGGCCTGACGCCCGAGTCGATCCTGGCGAACTTCTTCGTCAACGACAACTTCCGCCTGATGGACAGCGGCGCGCAGATGGAATTCGTGTCCGAGCGCCTGCGTGGCGAAGTGGCCCGTTTCGACATCACCGACAAGTCCGGCAAGGTCATCGTGGCCAAGGACAAGCGCGTCACGGCACGCCACACGCGTGACCTGGAGCAGTCGGGCACCACGCACATCAGCGTGCCTGAGGACTTCCTGGTCGGCCGCGTGGTCGCCAAGAACATCGTCGACGCCGACACCGGCGAGATCATCGCCAAGGCGAACGACGAGCTGACCGAAGCGCTGCTGAAGAAGCTGCGCAGCGCCGGCGTGCAAGACCTGCAATGCATCTACACCAACGAACTCGACCAGGGCGCCTACATCTCGCAGACCCTGCGCGGTGACGAGACCGTGGACGAATTCGCAGCCCGCGTGGCCATCTACCGCATGATGCGCCCCGGCGAGCCGCCAACGGAAGACGCGGTGCAGGCTCTGTTCCAGCGCCTGTTCTACAACCCCGACACCTACGACCTGTCGCGCGTCGGCCGCATGAAGTTCAACGCCAAGATGGGCCGCGACGAATCCACCGGCCCGATGGTGCTGACCAACGAGGACATCCTCGCCGTGGTCAAGATTCTGGTCGACCTGCGCAATGGCCGTGGCGAAGTCGATGACATCGACCACCTGGGCAACCGCCGCGTGCGTTGCGTCGGCGAACTGGCCGAGAACCAGTACCGCGCCGGTCTGGCCCGGATCGAGAAGGCGGTGAAGGAACGTCTCGGCCAGGCCGAGCAAGAGCCTCTGATGCCGCACGACTTGATCAACAGCAAGCCGATTTCGGCCGCCCTGAAGGAATTCTTCGGTGCGTCGCAGCTGTCGCAGTTCATGGACCAGACCAACCCGCTGGCCGAAATCACCCACAAGCGCCGTGTTTCGGCCCTTGGCCCGGGCGGCTTGACCCGCGAGCGCGCCGGCTTCGAAGTGCGTGACGTGCACGTGACCCATTACGGTCGCGTCTGCCCGATCGAAACGCCCGAAGGCCCGAACATCGGCCTGATCAACTCGCTGGCGCTGTATGCCCGCCTGAACGAATACGGCTTCATCGAGACGCCGTACCGCCGGGTGGCCGACAGCAAGGTCACCAACGAGATCGATTACCTGTCGGCCATCGAAGAAGGCAAGTACGTCATCGCCCAGGCCAATGCGGCCCTGGACAAGGACGGCGTG
>JAQGNA010000524.1 GCA_028292075.1 Rhodoferax sp.
GCCGGCTCGCGCCTGGTCGCCGATGCCGGCCACACCATGGACGAGATCGTGGGTGCGGTGCAGCGCGTGGCCACGGTGATCGGGGAGATCACCGCCAGTGCCACCGAGCAGTCCAGCGGGTTGTCGAAGGTCAATGAGACCGTCACGCAACTCGAGCAGATGACGCAGCAGAACGCCGCGCTGGTGGAGGAGTCGGCGGCGGCGGCGGACAGCCTGGAAGCGCAGGCGCAACAGCTGTCACGCCTGATGGAAAGCTTCAGGCTGCAGGCCGGTGCTGCCGATCGTCCGGTGGCGGCGCCCCGGTCGACGCAGGCCGCCATCGGCCGCCGAAGCGGCGCGGGGCAGGCTCTTCTGTCGGCTGGTGCCTGAAGTCAGCGGCAGCTGACACAGCCGGTGCTGGCGGTGTCGGGCCGCTGGTCGGCCACGAAGCCGTTGCGGTTGGGCATGCGCACCTTGGGCAGGCTCTGGGCATCGAGCACGGCGTCGGCGGGCACGATGCCGTTCAGGTGCAGGATGTACGCGGTCACCGCATAGACCTCGTCAGGGCTCAGGCTCTGGGGCGCGTTGTAGGGCATGGCGCGGTGGATGAAGTCGTAGACCGTGGTCGCATAGGGCCAGAAGCTCCCAATCGTCTTGAGCGGCTTGTCGGAGCGCAGCGTGCCCTGTCCACCGACCAACGCATCCGCCGGTTTGCCTTCGCCGCGCGCCCCGTGGCAGGCCGCGCATTGCGCCGCATAGACGGCCTGGCCGGCGGTCACTGAGCCGCTGCCCTTTGGCAGGCCGCTGCCGTCCGGGCCGACGTCGATGTTCCAGGCCGCAATGGCCTCGGGGCTGGCCGGCTGGCCGATGCCCCGGAAAAGCGTGTTGGGCTGCGCCTGCGCACCCGTGCCAATGGCGATGAATGCCAGCCCGACGAGCAGGGCGGCGCTGCCGCGGTCAGATCTGCGCATTGGCAATGCTCCCATCTGCGGCAACTTTCCAGCTTTGAATCGCATTGAAGTGGTAGGTCGAGTTGAAGCCACGTTGCGCCACCAGCTGGCGTGCCGCGGGCTGCACATATCCGGTCTCGTCGGTGACGCGGCTCTGCAGCACCGCGGGGCCGCCGTCCCAGGTCCAGTCGGCGCGAAAGCGGGTCAGCGCGCGGTCGAGCACCGGGCCGTCCAGCCGCGCCTCGCGCCAGGTGGCGCCGCCATCGGTGGAGACATCGACACGCTTCACGCGGCCTTGTCCGGTCCAGGCCAGACCGGTGATTTCATAGAAGCCGCGCCCGCGCAGCCGGTGGTCGACCGCCGGGTAGGTGATCACCGACTTGGCCTCCATGGCAAAGCTGAACTGCCGCGCCGTGCCGTCGGGCAGGGAGTCGGTGTACTTGGACGTCTCCTCCCGCGTCATGAAAGGCTCCGCACCCAGCTTGAGGCGGCGCAGCCACTTGATGCTGGCATTGCCTTCCCAGCCGGGCAGGAAGAGGCGCAACGGATAGCCGTGCTCCGGCCGCAGCCGTTCGCCGTTCTGCGCGTAGACCAGCAGGGCGTCTTCCCAGGCCTTGGCCAGCGGAATGCTGCGCGACATGGCCGCGCCATCGGCGCCTTCGGCCAACATCCATGCGGCCCGTGGGTCCACGCCAACTTCTTCGAGCAGTGTCGACAGGCGCACGCCCGTCCACTCGCAGCACGACAGAAGCCCGTGGCTTTGCTGCACCGACCTGGTGGCCGCGCCGCGCCATTCGGTGCCGGTGTTGCCGGAGCATTCGAGGAAGTGGATGCGCGAGACCGAAGGGAAGCGAACCACGTCGTCCATGGTGAGGATCAGCGGGCGCTGGACCAAGCCGTGGATCACCAGGCGGTGCTGCGCCGGATCGATCTGCGGAATGCCCGCGTGGTGCCGCTCGAACACCAGGCCGGTCGGCGTGATGATGCCGTACAGGCTTTGCAGCGGCGTGAGCGACGATGACGCGCCCGGCATCACCGCGTTGCCGCGCGTGGTGCGGACGACGTGGCTCTCGTGCGGATCGGGCTGGCCGTACGGGTGCCAGAGGACGGGCTCGCCCGGTTGCCGAGTCCACGGGGGGACGGCAAGGGGCGCGTCGGCCACGGCACGGCCTGTGGCCAATGCGCTCGCCAGACCGGCGGCGCCAGCGGAGGAACGTTTCAGGAAGCGGCGGCGCGTGGGGGGCGCTGCGGAGGGCGCGGTTGGCGTTGCGGGGGCAGGAGGGGTCATTGAAGCTGGATGGCTCGAGAGTGGACTCTCTTGCATTCTGCAAAGGCAGGCCGCCGGTGTGAAATGCCGATTTCGCGCTTCGATAGACGAAAAACGCGTGAGGCCACGAGGCGCGAGGGCAGGGACGCCGTGATGCCGCCATGCCGTGACGCCTTGCACCAAGGTCATTGTCAACAGCTGTGGACTGTCCGGTGCCGGCGGTTGGCATGAGCGATGCCACCGCCAAACCTTGCCCTTGCAGGTGACGTTGTAACGGTCATCAACCTTGCGCTGAATATGCCGAAATCACGGTCTTGACCCACTCTCAAGCACAAGGCAATTGCCTGCTGGAATTATGAAATTTAGCCACTTA
>JAQGNA010000537.1 GCA_028292075.1 Rhodoferax sp.
GGACGCAAAAACAGGCCTTCGCTCCACGCAACCTTGTTGTACCAACTCATGGTTTGAAATTCTTCGGTTGTGACGGGCGCGTGAACCAGGTCAGGCGCGGATGAGGGAATGGACGGACGGACGCGGGGAACGATCGGCCCGACGTGATCAGTTGGGAATCAGTCGGTTATCGCTTCGGTGCGCCCGTCAGCCCTGAGGTTCAGGCCCGTGAACGGGCCCGCGCTTTCAAGACTCCTTGTTGCCCTTGATGTCGTAGCCGGCTGTGACCGCGCCACCGCTGCCGCCTTGTGCGTTCTGCACCGCGTATTCCTGCTTGATCTTGGAGAACGACAGTCGCACACGTTCCTTCACGCGCAGCTCATCGGTGTTGGAGCCGAACGGCGACACACTGGTGATGATGACGTCGGTGAACGTGAACTTGAGGTATTCGAGCGGGTTGCCGCCGGCCTTGCGGACGGTCAGCTTGGCTTCGGCCACGTGCTTGCCGGTCAGGCAATACTTCATCAGGTTCGGGCTGGAGCGGTCGACGTAGTGGTCGAACTCGAGGTCTTCGACCGTGGCCTTGCCAGCGCCGCCGCCCGAGCCGGCATGCATGGTCGATTCCTGCAGGACCTTCCAGTTGAAGGCCAGGACCTCGATTTCATTTTTGTGTGCCACATCGAGTGACTCGCCTTCAATGCCGACGATCTTGAGAAAAATATCTTGTGACATGGGAACTCCTGAACAATGAACCGTTGGATAGATGGTGTCGACGCGATCGGCGCCGACACACTGGGATGGCGTCTGTGCGCCACTTCATCAATGTGCCGATCGCGCGTGGGTCAGGCGGCTTCCTTGAGGGAAGGCAACTTGGCGACCAGCCGCAGTGACACGGTGAGACCTTCAAGCTGGAAATGGGGCCGCAGAAAGAACTTCGCGCCGTAGAAACCGGGGTTGCCCTCGACCTCTTCGACCACCACCTCTGCAGCAGCCAGTGGCCGTTTGGCCTTGGTCTCTTGCGATGAGTTCGTCGGGTCAGCATCGACGTATTGCATGATCCATTCGTTGAGCCAGCGCTGCATGTCTTCGCGCTCCTTGAACGATCCGATCTTGTCGCGCACGATGCACTTCAGGTAGTGCGCGAAACGCGTGCTCGCGAAGAGGTACGGAAGGCGCGCCGACAAATTGGCGTTGGCAGTGGCGTCGGCGTCCATGTACTCCTGCGGACGTTGCAACGATTGCGCACCGATGAAGGCGGCATGGTCGGTGTTCTTGCGGTGTACCAGCGGTATCAGGCCTGACTTGGCCAATTCGGCTTCACGGCGATCGGAGATGGCGATTTCCGTCGGGCACTTCATGTCGAAGCCGCCGTCGTCGGTCGGGAAGGTATGGCAAGGCAGGTTTTCCACCGTGCCGCCGGACTCGACGCCGCGGATCATGGTGGCCCAGCCGTATTGCTTGAAGCTGCGGTTGATGTTGACCGCCATGGCATAGGCCGCGTTGTTCCAAACGTAGTTGCGGTGATCGGCGCCGTCGGTGACTTCCTCGAAATCGAATTCGTCAACCGGGTTTGTCTTGGCGCCATAAGGCAGGCGAGCAAGGAAACGCGGCATCGTGAGGCCGACGTAGCGCGCATCTTCGGTGTTGCGCAGCGAAGTCCAGGGCGCATGCTCCTGGTTCGACGTGATCTTTGCCAGATCCCGCGGGTTGGCGAGTTCCTGCCAGGACTCCATTCCCATCAGCGAAGGACCGGCGGCTGCGATGAACGGCGCATGGGATGCGGCCGATATCTTGGCGATGGCGCCCAGCAGCTCCACGTCCGCCGGCGTGTGGTCGAAGAAGTAGTCGGCCACCAGGCAGCCATATGGCTCGCCGCCGAGTTGACCGTACTCTTCCTCGTAGATGCGCTTGAAGACAGGGCTCTGGTCCCACGCCACGCCCTTGTGACGGCGCATGGTGCGGCGCATTTCATCCTTGGAGATGTCCATGAAGCGGATCTTCAGGTTCTCATCGGTCTCGGTGTTGGACACCAGGTGGTGCAACCCGCGCCAGGCCGACTCCACCTTCTGGAATTCGTCTTTGTGCAAAACCAGGTTGATCTGCTCGGACAGCTTGTGATCGATCTCGGCGATGATGGCTTCGATGCTGCTGTAGGCATCGTCGGTCATGGTGGCGGCATTGACCAGCGCCTGCTCCGCCAAGGTGCGCACGGCGGCTTCGACAGCGCCGCGCGCCTCTTCGGTCTTGGGCTTGAACTGTTTGTCGAGCAGTGTCGAGAAGTCGGCAGCGTCAGCGTAGGTCTTGGCGCCCGACGCGGCCGCCTGAGTGTTGGTCTTCATTTGGTGTTTCCGTAGGTAGGGGCGTGTGCGATCAGACTGCGGCGGTGGCTTCCGCGTCTGCAGCCGCGGGCTTTGGACTGTTGGCGAGCGACTTCATCAGCGCCGGGTCCTGAAGCAACTGATTGACCAGCGCTTCGGCGCCCGCCTTGCCGTCCATGTACGTCTGCAGGTTGGCGAGCTGGGTACGTGCTTCGAGCAGGCGTGCAAGCGGTTCGACCTTGCGCGCCAGCGCCGCCGGCGAGAAGTCGTCGATGCTCTCGAAGGTGATGTCGACCATCAGCTGGCCTTCACCGGTCAGGGTGTTGGGCACGGCGAACGCCACACGCGGCTGGATGGCTTTCATGCGCTCGTCGAAGTTGTCGATGTCGATGTCGAGAAACTTGCGATCGCCCACTGTTGGCAGAGCCTGAGCCGGCTTGCCGGACAGGTCTGCGAGCACGCCCATGACGAAAGGCAACTCGATCTTTTTCTCGCTGCCGTAGATCTCTACGTCGTACTCGATCTGCACGCGAGGCGCCCGGTTACGGGCGATGAATTTTTGACTGTTGGTGGCCATGGGAACGTCCTTCGTGAAAAGTGGTGAGGTGCAGGCGATGGGTCCGCGGCAAGGCGGATTGGCGGAAAGCGGAATGGAAACGGGTCAGTGGTAGGTGGCTTCGCAAGTGATGGCTTCCCCTTCCTGCGCCATGGCGTCAGGGCGCATCTCGGCGCCCCCGATCTGTGAAGACGGAACGTCGACGTGAATGGAGAAGATCTGCCGCTTGTCCTGAAGGGCGTTCAGCCACAGGCGCGCCAGCCTGGGCAGAAGGTGCTGCTCGATGAATCCGATGAGGCGCCGTGCGCCGGTTTCATGAGTACCGCAGTGCGCAATGATGT
>JAQGNA010000622.1 GCA_028292075.1 Rhodoferax sp.
GCCAACGCCGGCAAACATGCCGTTCCACACGCCACCCTCCCCGGTTGCCTGTCCCATCTTGCCGTCGCCTCCAATGAAAATATCGATTCATTTGAACTAGCAAAATGTAAGCCAGTTTTCAGATGAAAAGCGATATGTGCTTATAGGGAGATCCCAGGGATCACGCCGGTCGCCTAACCCGGTATGCGTCGGTCAGCTGGCCCCGGGCATGGCGGATGGCGCCGTCGACGACTCAATGAAGGCCGCCAGCGCTGCGCTCCATTCGGCCGAATCGGGCTCTACGTCGGCTAGCGATTCAACCGCCACCCGGGCGTCATTCAGCATCTTCAACGAGGCCTCGTTGACCCGCGCCTGGTGCGGCTTTTTTTCCAGATAGATCACGCGCCGGATGCCCACCTGGATGATGGACTGCACGCACTTCGGGCAGGGGAACTGCGTGGCATAGATGGTGAAGCCGGTGAGCGGCAACACCACGCAGTTCAGGATGGCGTTGACTTCGGCATGAACGATGTAGCTGTGCCGCGAGTGCAGCGGATCGTTGTCGTCGTCCGACCAATACGCCGGATCGTCGTCGCAACAGCCTCGCGGCAAGCCGTTGTAGCCCACGCCGGCGATCTTGTTGTCCGGGCTGACGACGCAGGCGCCATTGCGCTTGCGCGCGTCCTTGGACCGCGCCGCGGCCAGCAAGGCAACGCCCATGAACATGGAGTGCCAGCGAATCAGGGAGACATTTTCCATAGAGGGGTGGGCGCTGATGGGGGCTGTTTTCGGGGTTGAAGTATGCCCGATGGTTCCTGGCGCCAGAACCACCCTCGCTGGCAGGGCGCGGTCGGGTGCCAACCTCATGTCGCACCTGGTGCGTCCTGCATTGCTATTTGCATCTTCCCCGGCGCAGATCAACCGGATGACTTGCAGCTGGAAGCGACCGCAATTGTGTCCGCTTGTGAAGACCGTGTTCACAAGTAATTCATGGGGCATTTCTACCTCACTGGAAGGGGGCTGAATTCCATACTCTCCAAACAGGCGACGCTGCACCGTCGCGCGCTCACATTCTCCAAGACCCCATCCCATGCCTCTGACTTCACACACCTTGACCGTCGCCAGCTCCGCGATCCCGATGTTCCTCGGCGCGCCTGCATTGCTTCCGGTGCGCCTGTCGGGCGCAGAAGGTGTTAACGGCCTGTTCGAATATGAATTGCTGTTGAAGACGCCCGACGCATTGAACATTGGCGCGAGCGGCGCGGCAGATTGGGACCTGGACAGCTTCGTTGGCCGCGAGATCACTTGCCGCATCGAGCTGGATGGCGCCGGTCAGTTCATGCCAGGTGCCATCGGTGCCGGCGTTGACCACGTCGGCGCTGGCACCCGCGAGGTCAACGCCATCATCACCTGCGCCAATCTCTGGGGTGAAGAAGGTCGGCACCTGCAGTACAGGCTGACATTGCGACCATGGTTGCATCTGGCCACGCTGGCGACGAACTGCAAGATCTTCCAGAACAAGACAGTGGTCGAACTGCTCGACGAACTGCTGGCCAACTACGGCTTCCCCGTAGAAAAGCGCCTCATCGAGACCTATGCACCGCGTGACTTCCAGACCCAGCTGAACGAATCCGACTACGCCTTCTTTTTGCGGCTGACGCAAGAGAACGGGATCAGCTTTTTCTTTGACCACAGCGACGGCAAGCATCGCCTTGTGCTGATCGACAACATGGGCGCCTACAAGCGAAACCCCAGCGAAGCGTACCAACGGGTCGAGTACCACCCTCCCGGATGGAAGACCGACGCGGAATACATCAGCAGCTTCGTTCCTCAAAGTCAGCTCACCAGCGGCAGGTACAGCACCCGCGACTACGACTACACGCGGCCCCGGGCCGACCTCTCCGCCAGCCGGGCAGACGCAAGGCCGACCGGCCAGGCCACGGGGGAAGTCTACGAATGGCATGCAGGGAACGGTGGCAGCCACTATGCACAGCCGCACGCCGGATCGGCGGGCGGTGCGGCGAGTGACACAGGCGTTGGCGGCGAGGGAAACGATCCACAGGAAGAAGGCCGCAACCTTGCATTGCTGCGCATGCAGGGGCTGCGCTCGCATGGGGCCAGAGCGCGGGCCAGCGGCAACCTACGCGGCATGGTGCCGGGCAGCTTTTTCACACTGCACAGACACCCCCAGCAAAAGGCCAACCGCAGTTGGCTCATTCTGGACACGCGGCTGGTCATTGAAGACGTGGCGCAAGACAGTCAGATCAGCGACGCGGCCAGGGGTCGACGCCAGCGCTGGCAGGTACAGGTCGACTTCACCACGCATCCCATGACCGAGGCGCTTCGTCCGGCACTGACGCAGCCCAAGCCCTTCAGCCATGGCCCCCAGGTGGCTCTGGTCGTTGGTCCAGAGGGACAGAACCTATGGACCGATGCACTGGGTCGAATCAAAGTCCAGTTTCCATGGGACCGCATTGGCCAACGGAATCAAAACAGCAGTTGCTGGGTCCGCGTCAGCTCGCCGTGGGCCGGCAACCAACTGGGCGCCACGCAGGTTCCGCGCATCGGCCAGGAAGTGATCGTCGACTTCATCGGCGGCGACCCCGATCTGCCGGTGTGCACCGGCAGGGTCAACAACCAGAGCAATCTGCCGCCATGGGCCTTGCCGGCCCAGCAAGCCCTCAGCGGGTTTCGCAGCCGGGAGCTCAGCCCCGACGGTGGCAACAGCGCGGCCGGCCGCAGCAACCACCTCATCCTGGACGACACCGACAAACAGATCCAGGCGCAGCTCAAAAGCGACCACCAGAGCAGCTCGCTGAGCCTCGGCCACATCACGCGCATTGAAGACAACGCCGGCAGGAAAGAAGGCCGCGGCGAGGGCTTCGAACTGCGTACCGACGCCCATGGCGCCATCCGCGCCCAGGACGGCCTGCTCATCACCACCGAAGGGAGAACCAACGCGCAGGGCCACATCAAGGAAATCGACGAAACCATCCAGCGGCTCACCGAAGCGCGTAACCTGCTGGAGCAGATCGCGGCAGAAGCGCGTAAACACGAAGCGCAAACCGGCAGCGCTGACCAGGGCGAGGTCGTCAAAGCCGTCAAGGCGCAGAACAACGCGATCAAAGGCGACGGCAAATCACAAGGCGAATTCACATCGCCGCACCTCGTGCTTGCCAGCCCCGCGGGCATTGCCACCAGCACGCCGCAGACCACCCACATCGCCAGCGGCCAGCACACGCAACTCAGCACCGGCGAGCACCTGTCGATTGCCGCGGGCGGCGGCTGGTTCGCCAGCGTGGTCGACCGCTTCGCGCTGTTCGTGCAACGCGCCGGCATGAACCTGGTGGCCGCCGCCGGCAAGATTTCGATCCAGGCCCACAGCGACGGCATCGAGCTTGTCGCCAGCAGGGTATTGGCGCTGATCAGCCAGACCGATTACGTCGACATCAAGGGAAAGAAGGGCATCCGGTTGTACGGCGGTAGCAGCATGCTGGAGATCAGCGACCAGACGCAGTTCTTTACAGCCTCACCGGTGCTGTTCCACGGCAGCTTGGAGACCCTGGCGCCAAAGGCCATCTCACAGCACTTCAATGCCATGCCGACGAGCAACTTCGATCAGCAGGTGCGGTTCCTGGACGCAAATGGGAAACCGGCGAACAAGGTGGCTTTCGATTTGCTGCGGGCGGACGGGAATATCGTTGATGGCAAGACCACCGCAGATGGCGTGACACCAATTCAGAAAAGCCCTGATCTCGTTCGGTACACGGTTCGTTACCGGGGTGAGCTGCCGTGAGTCAGTCAAACGACACAGACGACTCAACACCCTCCATTTCACTGAGCTAATTACATGGCCACTACAACCAATACCCTCAACGAACACGGTAACCACCCCGCCGAACTTACGCAGACCGTTGGCGGCTGGGCCGAATACACGGTTTGGATGACACCTGGCGA
>JAQGNA010000636.1 GCA_028292075.1 Rhodoferax sp.
CAAATCTGGTCGAAGACCGGCAAGCGCACGGGTCTGGGCGATCAGTCCGGCCTTGCTGGCGCTGTAGGCGCCGCGCCATGGAGTGGCCCGCAGGCCCGCGCCCGATGCGACGTTGACGATGCGGGCGCCAGGTTGCAGCAGCAATGAACACGCGGTGAAAACCGCCGCAGGTGCGTCCAAGTTTAGTGCCAGCAAGCGGTCCACCTGCGCGGACGATTGCTCAGCCAGAGCGAGGCCTGTATCGTCAGACAGCCCTGCGTTGTTCACAAGAGCATCCAGCTGAGGCAGGCCTCGGCCCAGGCCGGTGATCTGCACAGGATCAGTCAGGTCGACATGTCGAATGACGTGCCCGGTGCCGGGCAACCGGTCCACGAGCCGGTCCAGACTTTTCTTGTCGCGGTCGACCAGCACACAAAGCCAGCCCGCTCGCGCGAACAGCTGGGATGCGGCGCGTCCGATACCCGAGGCTGCACCAGTGATCAGAACCGTCGACATGCGGTGTCCGTTCAGATATTGGTCAGGGTGATGCCGCCGTCGACAGACAATGCCTGAGCCGTGATGAAGCCTGCCTCGTCGCTCGCGAGAAAACAGATGCTGCGAGCGATGTCCTCGACAGTTCCCAGGCGACCCAGCGGCGTCCGCGCCACGCGGTTGGCATCCCTTTCGGCGTTGCGGTTGCGCTGGGTCCCTTCAGTGGGAATGGCCGAAGGACAGATGGCGTTGACCCGTATGTTGCGTGCGCCGAGCTCCGCCGCTGCGGCGCGGGTGATGCCGAGGATGCCGGCCTTGATGCCCGAATACACCACCGAGTTCGTGGCCGAACGCAGCGCTGCTGCCGACGACACGTTGACGATGGCACCGCCCCGAATTGGATCCATCACCTCGGCGGCTTCCTGCAGGCTCCAGATCACAGATTTGAAGCCGACGTCCAGCATGCGCTCCACGGTCTCCGGCGCAATCTCGGGGATTGACTGGTAGCGCACCCATGCGGCGTTGTTGACCAGGATGTCGAAGCGGTCGCCACCGGCCTCGTAGGCACTGCGGATCGCGGCCCTGATTCCCACGCGCGTGGCGACGTTCTGGACGATGCCGAAAGCCTGCCCGTCCTTCTCGCGGATGGCTTCGACCACAGAGTCAACCAGCTCATCTTTCAGATCGTTGACGCAGACGATGGCCCCACGGGCTGCCATCTGCAAGGCAGTTTCCCGGCCGATTCCAGCGCCCCCACCGGTGATGAGGGCAACGCGGCCCAAAAGGTCCTTATTCATGCTCTTTCCTTCGGTTATACAGATGCGATGAAGTCGCTTCCGACCCGCTTCGACAGATCGCCGGACCCGAAGGCGGCATCGAACTTGCGGATATCGCGCAAGCTGCGGTGCAACGGCAACTCCCAAGTGAAACCCATGCCGCCGTGTAGATGAATGGCCTTCTCAAGGACGAATGCGGCCTGTGCGATGGCATGGGCCAGCGGTGCCCGCGTGTCGCGCGGCGCACCGTACTCGTCGGCGCGCAGCACCCGGTGTACTGAGGCGTTCGTTGTCTCGCAAGCCAGACACATGCGCGCTAGCAGATGGCGAACCGATTGCTTCGACGAGACCGGCCGGCCAAACTGGACGCGGGTGGACATGTAGTCAGCGGTGCGCGCAAGTGCGCCGGCGGCAGCGCCGTGGACGAAGCCGGCGACCAGCACCTGCATATCGCGCTGCAGGGTGAGGAACGCATCGTCATCGATGCGGGCTAGCACCCGGGGCGTCGTCAAAGTTAGCCAAGATTGCGAATGCTCCGGATCGAGAGCCGCATCAGGCTCGATCCCGACGTACGCCAGGTCGCACAAGGCTGCGCCGCCGCCCTGCTCTGCCACGAGCACCCAGTCGCATTCATTGACGTAACGTGCATGCCCGGCCCAGCCGTCTTCGATGCTGCCCTGCAGTGCATAACAGGCCAGCTTTTCTCCCCTGCAAAGCTCGACGGCTAATGGCGAGCCTTTCAGTGCCCGAGCAACCAGCATCTGTTCCAGCAAAGGGAATGGCAGTTGCAGCCGACCGGCCTCGATGGCAATCGGAAGTGCAAATTCGATCCCGAGACCCAGGCCTTCGTCCGTCTCGTCGGCACAGATGCCCAGTAGCCCGGCGTTGGCAAGTACGGTCGCTGCCTCGCGAGACGTTCGGTCTAGGGCGTCAGCAATTGCTTCAGCAGCTGCTTGCGCAAACTCCTCTGGCTGAAGTTCGAGGTTGGAAGTAGTCACGTCAGTCCTTGGTCAGTCGAAGGATCCGCTGCGCAATGATGTCCAGCTGGATTTCGGTCGTGCCGGCGTAGATGGTCTCGGCGCGGGCGAACAGATAAGCGGTGGTGAAATGCTTCTTGGCCCTCTGTGCAAGAGCGCTCGAGCGTGGTGTGACCCGTGACACCACCGACAGCGCCAGGCCGGCGAAAGCCTGATGGCATTCGGACCAATGGAGCTTGGTCAGGGAGCCGCGCGCGCCGATGTCGTCGCCCGCGGTGAGCTGCTCGACCGTGCGCTCGACCAATCCCTTAAGGGCAGCGATCTCGCCAATCACATCGCCGAAGCGGCGCTGGTAATGCCCGTCCTCAAGCAGGCTAGCGAGCTGCGGGTCCGATTTGCAGGCTGCGACCAGCTGACGTAGCTCGCATTCGAACCGCCAGGCGCGATACATGCGGTTGGTGGCGCGCTCAATGGAGAGCACCCGGATGGCGGCATTCCATCCTTCGTCGGGTGCGCCCAGCCGCGCGCTGTCGGGAACAAGCACGTCGTCGAAGAAGACTTCGGCAAACGACGGCTTGTCGTCAATGGAGCGGATGGGCGCCACCCGTATGCCGGGCGTGTCCATGGGCACGGCGAACATCAGCAGACCGCGATGCTTGTCAGCCACCGTGCCGGTGCGGGTCAGCAGCAAACAGTAATCTGCCTTCGCTGCGCCGCTGGTCCAGATCTTTTGACCGTTGATGCGCCATTGCTCGCCCTCGGGCGTGGCTTTGGTACGCAGCCGCGCCAGATCGGAGCCTGCATCGGGCTCGGAGAAACCTTGGCACCAATAGTCCTGCATCGCGAGGATGCGCGGAAGAAAGGCCTGCTTTTGCGCCTCTGTACCGACCGTTTGAATGATGGGACCCGCCAGTTCCTTGCCGATCGAGCTGACACTCTCGGGCATGGCCAAAGCGCCAACTTCCTTGTTGACAGCCAGGTGCTCGCGCAGGCCGAGGCCGCGCCCGCCGTAGGCCTCGGGCCATGTCATACCGGCCAGCCCGGCCTGGTACATCGCGGCTTCCCAGGCGCGAGCCTCCTCCAACGTAGGTGTCCGGTAGGCCGTACTGTCGGCCCGCATGAAGTCCGGCAGGTTGGCACCGAGCCACTCGCGGGCGTACGCGCGGTAGACAGTGGGGCCGACACTCCGGTCGGGGATGGCAGGGCTTCGGTCCATAAGCTACTCCGCGATCATGGGTAGGTGG
>JAQGNA010000663.1 GCA_028292075.1 Rhodoferax sp.
TTCCAGTCGAGCTTGGTCGCGTCGACCAGCACCACGGCAGCGTCGGCGCTGCTGGCGGCCGTCACCATGTTGCGGGTGTACTGCTCGTGCCCGGGCGCGTCGCCGATGATGAACTTGCGGTCTTCGGTGTTGAAGTAGCGGTAAGCCACGTCGATGGTGATGCCCTGTTCGCGTTCGGCGCTGAGGCCGTCGGTCAGCAGCGCGAGGTCGGTCTCGCCCTGGCGCTGCACGCCGGCGAGGTGGTCTTGCAGCACCGCCTTGGTGTCGACCAGCAGGCGGCCGATGAGCGTGCTCTTGCCGTCATCAACGCTGCCGCAGGTGATGAATTTCAGGGCGGAAAGTTGGGTTGTCGTTTTCGTGGTCATCAGAAATAGCCGTCCTTCTTGCGCTTCTCCATTGAAGCCTCGGACGTTTTGTCGTCCATGCGGGTCGCACCGCGTTCGCTCACGTCGGCGGCCAGGGTTTCGATTACCACGTCGCCGGGCGTTGCGGCCAGGCTTTCCACCGGGCAGGTGCAGGTGATGTCGCCCACGGTGCGGAAGCGCACGTCACGCTGCTCCGCCGTCTCGCCGGCCCTCAGCGGCGTCAGCTCTGTGACCGGTACCAGCAGGCCCTTGCGTTCCACCACTTCGCGCTTGTGCGTGTAGTAGAGCGAGGGCAGGGCGATGTTCTCGCGCTCGATGTATTGCCACACGTCGAGCTCGGTCCAGTTGCTGATGGGGAACACGCGGAAGTGTTCGCCGGGCTGCAGGCGGGTGTTGAACAGCGTCCACAACTCGGGGCGCTGGGCCTTGGGCTGCCATTGGCCGAAGCTGTCGCGGTGGCTGAAGATGCGTTCCTTGGCGCGGGCCTTTTCTTCGTCGCGGCGGGCGCCGCCAATGAGCGCGTCGAAGCGGAATTCTTCGATGGCCTCGAGCAATGTCACCGACTGGTGAACGTTGCGCGACTCGCCAGGGTGGGCCAGCCGCACGGTGCCGCGCTTCATGGAGTCTTCGACGTTGCGCACGATGAGCTCGGCGCCCAGTTCCTTGGCGCGGAAGTCGCGGAAGTCGGTCACTTCATGGAAGTTGTGGCCGGTGTCGATCATCAGCAGTGGATAGGGGATGCCGCCACCGCCGGTGGCCGAATTCTTGGTGCCGAAGGCCTTTTCGGCGCACTTCAGCAGCACCAGCGAATCCTTGCCGCCGGAGAACAGCAGGGTGGGGCGCTCGAAGACGGCGGCCACCTCGCGCAGGATGAAGATGGTCTCTTCCTCCAGCGCGTCCAGGTGGGAGTTGCTGAGATGGTGTTCGGCGGAGGGCAGCACGGCGGCGTGGGTAGGGGCGTTCATGAGAGTCGGGGTTCAGTGGCCGTGGTCGGCTCAGTGGGCAAGGTGCAGGCCACACTCGCGGTTGTCTTCACCCTTGGTCGGGTCCACGTAGTCGAAGTTGTTGGGCAGGCCGTGGGTCTCGCAGTATTCGTGCAGTTCCTTCGAGGACCAATGCAGCAGCGGTGCCACCTTGATCAGGCCGTCCGGGTTGATGCTCACCGGGTCCATCTGCGCGCGCACGGCCGTGTCGGTTGCCCGAAGTGCGGTGAACCAGACCTTGGGCGCCGTCTCGCGCAGCGCGCGGGCGAACGGTTCAAGCTTGACTTCCTGGGTGAAAGCGGCGTGGCGCGGGTCGTCCAGGGCGGGCGTCGGGCCGTCGACCGCTTCGCGGTGCGCACGCGACCGGCGTGGCAGGTAGATGTGCAGATTGAGCTTGAGCCGCGCGGTCACCTCGTCGACGAAGCGGTAGGTGGCTTCGGTGTTGTAGCCGTTGTCCATCCAGACCACCGGCACGTCGGGGCGCACGTTCGTGACGAGATGCAGGATCACGGCCTCGAAGGGGCGGAAGTTGGTGGTGACGATGGCCGGCTGGTGCAGGCCCAGGGCCCAGTCCACCAGCGCGGGTGCGTTGCGGCCGAGTTCGGCGTTGACGCGTGCAAGGTCGATGGTTGACATGGCTTTCTCCTCGGCGGTTCAGGCCGAATGCTGGCGTTCTAGTTCGGCGGCGTAGGGCGCGGCGTCCGCGCCCAGGCTGCTGGCGGGCTCGGCGAAATGCGGCACCACGTGGACGGCGTCGCCCTGGTAGAAGCCCTTGTAGCGGTCGAACTGGCGCTGGGCGGCGCTGGCGTCCACGCCCTCGCGCAGCACGGCCACGTCGAAGCCGCTGCGCTGCATCTGCACCAGCTGGTCGATCAGCACGTCGCCGGTCGCGCGGATTTCGCCGGTGAAGCCCAGGCGGCGGCGCAGCAGAAAGGCCTGGCTGAAGGCACGGCCGTCGGTGAACTTGGGAAAGTGCAGGTCGATGCGCGAAACGCCTTCGAGCGGCAGGCTACGCGGATCGACGTCGTTGGCCAGTGAAACCACGTCTTTTTGGCCTTCAGCCGGCGCGGAATGTGCGGTGGATGCTAGTAATTTCATAGTGTTGCTCTCAGGCGGCGGTAGCGGCGGTAGCGGCCGTCGCGGCGGTAGCTGCGGCTTGGGACGCGGCGCGGCCGGTGCTGGTGCGGGCGCCATTGGCGGCCTGCTTGAACGGGTCGTGGCCGACGCGGCGCAGGGTGTCGATGAAGGTTTCGGCCTTTTCACCGGCGCTCTGGCGCAGGCTGCGGTA
>JAQGNA010000686.1 GCA_028292075.1 Rhodoferax sp.
TGCACCCGGCTGATCATTCCGTTGTCCATGACGACCTGACCGTTGTTCACGCTGCGCAGGAAGCTGCGGTCGGCCTCGATCTCGGCGAGCTCGCTGTCGCGGCGCGCATCGATCTCGGCTTCGGTCGCCGGGTCGAGTGCGCCGGTTTCCCCGGGTGCGCCGTGTACTCCGCGTGCGCCACCCGCGGCCAGCTTGGCCCGCAGCCATGTGATCTCGGCGTCGCGCTTGAGCACCTCGAACCGTGTGTCCACCAGGTCGATGCGGTCGTACAGCGTCTGCAGCTTGGTCGCCTTGTCGACCACGTGCACCGGCGTGGAGATCTTTCCGCAGTCGTGCAGCAGACCGGCAATTTTGAGCTCGTAGCGGTCGCGCTCCGACATCTTGAAGGCCGCATAGGGGCCTTCGGTGGCCGCGTCGACGGCTTCGGCCAGCATCATGGTCAGCTCCGGCACACGCGCACAGTGGCCCGCGGTGTAGGGCGACTTGTCGTCGATGGCCATGTTGATCAGCTTGATGAACGACTCGAACAGGTCTTCCAGCTGATTCGTGAGGTGGCGGTTGCTCAGGGCGATGGCTGCCTGCGAGGCCAGCGACTCCACCAGGCGCTGGTCGGCCTCGGAAAAGGTGACGACGCGGTTCAGGTCCGGCTCCTGCGCGTTGATCAGCTGCAGCACCCCGATGACTTCGCCGTCGTGGTTCTTCATGGGCACGGTCAGGAACGACTGCGAACGGTAGCCGGTGCTTGCATCGAAAAGCTTGGTGCCCGAGAAGTCGAAACCCGCCTCGACATAGGCGTCGGCGATGTTCACCGTGCGGTCGTGGATGGCGGCATAGGTGGCGACCATCGAATCGTTGAATGCGCCCTCGGCGTTGATCAGCTGCAGCGGCGCGAAGTCGATCTTGCGTCCGGTGGTACCGCCAAGGAACAGCTCGAGAGAATTGGTGCGCATGATCTCGAAGCGCAGGGCGCTGCCGTCTTCGGCCATGCGGTAGAGCGTGCCCCCGTCGGCATGCGTGATGTTCTTTGCCGCAATCAGGATGCCTTCCAGCAGGGCATCGATGTTGCGCTCTTTCGAGAGGGCCGCGCCAATTGCGTTGAGTTGATCGAGTCGGCCTAGGAGGTCGCCGACGAGGTCTATCGCCATGTCCAGATTCCTGTTGAAACTGGCCAGCCCGCAGCTTGGGCGCGGAGGGTCTGGCATCGAATCGCCCAGATTACCATCAATTTACACTTTGATAAACATTCGGCTTTTGACATCTCAATGTTAAAAAATACCGAAAACCAAGATGGAGTCTTTCGTTGTCGAGCCGCCTTGGCGACAGAATCTGCCGCTCGCGGCGTGTACGCATCAGGCGTATATTTCATCGCATACGTAACCTGTCTGGAGCCGCGTGGACTGCGTCCCGAAACCTCTTTCCGTGAAGTCGATCTGGCAGGCACCGTCCGGTACGGGGCGCTTCACGCGCCGGCGCAAGCGCAACGAATGGTGGTCGCTCGGCATTGCCATGGTGCTGCTCACTGCGGCGCTGGCTGTCTTCATGCTCGAGGATCGCGCGAGCATCGTCACCCAGGAACGCAGCCGCCTGCAAACCCAGGCCCGTGTCATCGAGGAAAACCTGGTGCGCCAGCTGCAAGCGGTTGCCAGCGTGCTCTCGGGCCTGCGCGACGAAGTCTCGGCGAGCGAGCGCCTCGGTTTGCCCGCACGCAGCGGCATCACGCCCTCCGGACTGCACCTCAAGATCCTCAACGACGCATTGCCCGGTGTGCGCGCCATCTATGCGGTGGACCGGAATGGCATCGTGCTGACCGCGGAACAGCAAACCTATGTGGGCCGCGGTGCCGGCGAACGGCCTTACTTCACCGTGCCCCGCGACCGGCACGACGACGCCATGATGTTCGTCTCACCGCCGTACCTTTCGGTGCTGAACAACTACGCCATCAACCTCAGCAAAAGTTTCAGCGACGCTCAGGGCCGATTTGCCGGCATCGTGACCGCGACGCTCGATCAGTCGTACTTCGAAATCCTGGCCCGCTCGGTGATCTATGCGCCCGACATGACCGTCAACATCTCGCATGCCGACGGGGAGGTGTTCCTGATCGCCCCGTCGTATGCACGCGCCGTGGGAATGAACCAGAACGCTGCGGGGTCGCCGTTCGTGCGCCACATGCAAAGCGGGGCCGCGGCCAGCCTCTTCGAGGAAACCGCGGCGGAGAACCCGCAGCCGCGGATCCTGGCACTGCGCAGCGTCTCGCCCTCCTCCTTGCACCTGGACAAGCCGTTCGTCATCACCGTGAGCAGGCCGCTGTCCGCGGTGTATGGCCGATGGACCGAGCAGGCGCTGGTCTATGCCGGCATCTGGGCCTTGCTCATGATGGCCGCCGGCCTTGCGCTGTTTTTCAGCCAGTCACGCCGCAGCGCGGTGCTGGCGGCTCACTTGGCGGTAGAGGCGGCCCAGCGCGAGACGGCGCAACGCTTTGAACTCGGCCTCAAGGGCGCCGACCTTGGCCTCTGGGAATGGCATCTGGCGGACGACCGGCTGACGCTCAACGACCGGGAGTGGCGGATGCTCGGCTACGAGCCGGGCGAGCTCGACCTGGGCCACCGGTCTTGGCAGCAGCTCCTGCATCCCGAAGACTGGGCCGCCCTTGAAACCGCCTTCACCGTGCACGTGAAAGAGCGCACTCCGGCCTACAAGCTGGAGCATCGCCTGCGCCACAAGAACGGCGACTGGGTCTGGGTGCTGGACCATGCGATGGTGGTCGAACGCGACCTGCGCGGCCGGGCCTTGCGGGTGCTTGGCACTCACCTGGACATCACTGCGCGCAAGCGTGCCGAGCAGGTGCAGGAAGACACTGCCCAGCGCCTGGAACTCGCCATGCAGAGCGGCAACATCGGCCTGCTCGACTGGCATCTGGCCACTGGCGAAGTGGTCCTGAACGGACTTGGACTGGCGATGCTCGGCCGCGCGGGTAGCGAAACCGGCAGCCACGGCAAGACCGGCCAGCACGGGGAACACGACGAACACGATCAGCTCTTCCGGGTCGCACATGCCGACACCGGCAAGTTGACGGCCGCCGAATGGGTCGCGTTGCGTCACCCCGACGATCAGGCCCTGGTGGCTGAGGCGCAGGGCGCGCTGCTGCGTTCGGCGGTCAGGACGGCCGACCTGGAATACCGCATGCGCCATGCGGCGGGCCACTACATCTATGTGCACATGCGGGCCGAGATCGTCGAGCGCGACGCGATGGACCGGCCGGTCCGGCTGGTCGGCATCTTCCGCGACGTGAGCGAACGAAAGCACACCGAGGCGGCGTTGGCCGACGCCATGGCGCTACAGCGGCGCACCGGTGAACTGGCGCGTGTGGGCGGCTGGGCACTCGACCTGCCCGACGGACAGCCGGTGTGGACCGACGAGGTCTACCGCATCTACGACCTGGCCACGGGCCAGCCGCTGGGGCTGCCGCGGGCGCTCGCGGGGCAGGCGCCCGAAGACCGTGCGCGCTTCGACGCTGCCCTGCTGGCTGCCACCACCACCGGCACGCCATGGGACATGGAACTGCAGGTCGGCACAGCGCTTGGCCGACAGATCTGGGTGCGTTCCCATTGCGAAGTGGTGCTGGAAGACGGCCGGCCCAAACGCCTGGTCGGCACCGTGCAGGACACGACGGAGCGCATGCAGGTTCAACTGGAGCTGCAGCGGGCCAACGGCCAGCTGGCCGAAATGTCGATGACCGACGGGCTGACCGGCGTGGCGAACCGGCGGCATTTCGACCAGGCCATCGCCGGCGAATGGCCACGCAGCATCCGCCAGAAGCTGCCAGTCGCTTTGCTGATGATCGACATCGACTACTTCAAGGCCTACAACGACGCGCTCGGCCACCAGGGAGGCGATGCCTGCCTGCGCGAGGTGGCGCACATCCTGGCGCGCTGCGCCTGGCGCCCTGGCGAATTGCTGGCGCGCTACGGCGGGGAGGAGTTTTGCATCCTCTTGCCCGGGAGCACCCTGGACGATGCGAAAGTGGTGGCTCAACGCTGCCTCGACCGGCTGGCCCAGGCCGGCATACCGCACCCGGCCACGCCGCCGTCGCCGTGGCTCAGCATCAGCGTCGGCGTGGCAAGCCAGGTGCCGGCGGTGGGCAGCTTGCCCGACGCGCTGATCGAACAGGCCGACACCGCCTTGTACCGCGCCAAACGCGGTGGTCGCGCACGCTTCGAATGCGCGGTGACAGACCCGGCAGCGCGGGGCGACGCTGAGGAAACGCCGCTGGCTTGGGAGGCTGCAAGTCAATTGTCCGTAGACCGCACGCCCGCCGAGTGAAGGCCCTGCCGCCCCGCCTGCCCGCTCAGCGTGCAGCCGGGCGGCGTAGCAACATTGCCAGGGCGACCAGGACGATCGCCACGAAGCAGATGAAAGACCAGTTGGCGATGGAGCCCCCGAGGAAGGTCCAGTCAATGGCCGTGCAGTCGCCGCCGCCCTTGAAGATCATGGGAATGGCGCGCTTCAGCGGGAAGGTTTCGATCATGCCGTAGAGGTCGCGTCCACAGGTGGCGACTTCGGGCGGATACCACTGCAGCCAGCTCTGGCGGGCTGCCACGAACGCACCGAATCCTGCAACCAGCAGCAACAGCACGATGCCCCCGAGGCGCACACCGCGCCTGCGGCTGGCTGCCGTGAGCGCCGCGATGATGGCCACCAGCAGCAAGGCATAGCGCTGCACGATGCACATGGGGCACGGCTCCAGGCCGACCACATGCTGCAGGTAAAGCCCAAAGCCCAGAAGCCCGACACAGACCAGGCTCATCAGCATCAACACGCGCCGTGGTGCGGCGTCCATCCAGTTCAACAGCATCGTTTTGTTCTTTCAAGGAAAAAACGCCCCGAGGGGCGTCTTGCAAACTTCGACCTTCGACCTTTGACCTCTAACCTTCACCCCGGCGCCACGTTCAAATGTCGAACGTGAGTGACTGGGCGTCCTCCACAAACACCTTGGCGTGGCGCGGTGTGACCACCAGCGTCTCGCCCTCCTTCAAGCCCATGGCCTTGTATTGCTGCGACGGAATCTGCGCCTCGATCAAATGGTCCTCCTTCGGATTGTCCGCAGGTTTGTGCTCTTCCAGCGGCGTAAGTTCCAGCCGGGCGATGGGGCCGATCACAATGGCGCGCGTCAGCTGCACCACGATGCCGTTGGGTCGGCCGTGCGCATCGAGGTGCGCGCCGGGCGAATAGCGCTGCACGTCGAGGTCGTGCGGGCGCACATAGGCGAAGGCCTTGGCGTCCTGCGCGCCACTGTGCTCGGGCGCGTCGAGGCGCATGCCTTCCAGATGCACCTCGCCTTCGTGGGCCCGGCCATGGAACAGATTCACGTCGCCCAGGAAGCCGTAGACGAACGGGCTGGCCGGATGGTCCCACACCTGCTGCGGCGAGCCGATCTGCTCGATCCGGCCCTTGTTCATCAGCACCACCCGGTCGGCCACTTCCAGCGCCTCTTCCTGGTCGTGGGTGACGAAGATGCTGGTGACATGCAGGTCGTCGTGCAGCCGGCGCAGCCAGCGCCGCAGTTCCTTGCGCACCTTGGCGTCGAGCGCGCCGAAGGGCTCGTCGAGCAGCAGCACCTTGGGCTCCACCGCGAGTGCGCGGGCCAGGGCGATGCGCTGGCGCTGGCCGCCCGAAAGCTGCGACGGGTAGCGGTCGGCCAGCCAGTCGAGCTGAACCAGGCCGAGCAGGTCCATCACCTTCTGCCTGATCTGCGCCTCGGGCGGGCGTTGGCCGCGCG
>JAQGNA010000712.1 GCA_028292075.1 Rhodoferax sp.
GTCCAGGTCGGGCGCATCGATGCGCGCGGCCATGTCGTTGTAGTCCTTGAACACCACCGCCCGCCCGGTGTGCTTGCGAAACTGCTGCTCCATCGCCGCCGGCTTGATGACGGCGCCGCCAGGTGCCAGGTTGCCGTGCAGCACGGCCAGGCCGTCGCTCTGCAGCAGCGCGGTTTCGCGGGTGCGGATCACGTCGTCGTTGTAGACCTGGGCACCGGCAATGTCCTCGCCGAGCGTCTTGCCGCTGATGGTGCGGGCCGTGCCGTCGATCATGTCGCCCATGCGCACCAGGAAGGCACGCAGGCCGCCCGCGTAGTAGAAGTCTTCCATCAGGAAGGCGCCGGAAGGCCGCAGGTTGGCCATGACCGGCGTCTTGCGCGCGATCTCGTCGAAGCGCGCCAGCGTCAGGTCGATGCCGGCGCGCCGTGCCATGGCCACCAGGTGGACGATGGCGTTGGTCGAGCCGCCCAGCCCGAGCGCCGTGGTCACGGCGTTGTCGAACGATGTCTTGGTCAGGATGTCGAGCGGCTTGAGGTCTTCCCAGACCATGTCGACGATGCGCGTGCCGGTGAGCGACGCCATGTGCTGATGGCGCGAGTCCGGCGCGGGGATCGAGGTGGCGCCGGACAGCGTCAGCCCCAGCGTCTCGACCGTGGCCGTGAGCGTGGAAGCGGTGCCCATGGTCATGCAGTGGCCCGGCGAACGGGCGATGCCGTTCTCCACGTCCTGCCAGTCGTCTTCGGTGATGTTGCCGGCGCGCAGCTCCGCCCAGTACTTCCAGGTGTCGGAGCCGCTGCCAAGCACCTTGCCCTTGTAGTCGCCGCGCAGCATGGGGCCCGCCGGCATGAAGATGCTGGGCAGGTTCATGGAGATGGCGCCCATGATGAGCGCGGGTGTGGTCTTGTCGCAGCCGCCCATGAGCACGCAGCCGTCCACCGGGTAGGAGCGCAGCAGTTCCTCCGTCTCCATCGCCAGCAGGTTGCGGTACAGCATGGTGGTCGGCTTCTGCATGGCTTCGCTGAGCGTGATGGCCGGCATCTCCAGCGGAAATCCCCCAGCCTGCCAGATGCCGCGCTTGACCTCTTCCACGCGCTGCTTGAAGTGGCTGTGGCAGGAGGCGATGTCGCTCCAGGTGTTGATGATCGCGATGATGGGCTTGCCCATGTAGTCGCTGCGGTGGTAGCCGATCTGCGCGGTGCGCGAATGGTGGCCAAAGGAGCGCAGGTCCTTGACGCCGTACCACTTGTGGCTGCGCAGGGTTTCGGGAGTTTTGCGGGTGGTCATGAAAATGAAGGTGAGGTCGTGAACGGGTTGCGTCGCCAGACAGGACGTCGATGCGAATGCCAGGCCAAAGCCATTGCCAACATCGATGCATCGCGCCATCACAGGCCGCAGATGCACCGAAATGTTAGCGCTGTCAGACCGAATCGTAAACGAGGGAAGCGGCCAGCGTCAACCTAGGTACTGGCCCGTTTGACCAGGGAAAACCCGATGTCTCTGACCTTGGGGCCGGTGTCCACGCCGTCGACACGGTCGAGGATGAAACGCGCCGCCTGGCGCCCGATGGCGGTGCCGTCGATGTGCACGGTGCTGAGTGCCGGATGGGTGTGCGCCGCAAAGCCGAGGTCGCCAAAACCCATGACGGCGACGTCGCGCGGCACCACCCTGCCCTGTGCCTGCGCCTCGGTGATCACGCCGTGGGCCAGGGCATCGGAACTGCAGAAGACCACGTCGATGTCGGGATGCGCCGCCTGCAACCGCACCAGGCCTTCCCGGCCACCGGCGAGCGTGGTGGGCGGCGGCGCCACCACCACCGGCACCTCCGCCACGCCGAGGGCCTGCCAGCGCTCCACATAGCCATTGCGCCGCAAGGTGGCGCGGTGGTCGTCGGCCGTGACCAGGGCCGGGCGCCGATAGCCCTGGCGATGCAGAAAATCGGCCACCGCCGCACCGGCCTTCTCATGGGAGAAGCCGACCAGCATGTCGATGGGCGTCGGCGTGAGGTCCCAGGTTTCGACGACCGGAATGCCCGCGGCCAGCAGGCGCTGCCGGCCATGGGCCGAGTGCATGATGCCGGTGAGCACGATGCCGTCGGGCCGACGGCCGACGATGGCGTCGATGAGGGCGTCCTCGCGCACGCCGGTGTAGCCGCTCTGGCCCAGCATCAGCTGACAGCCAGCGTCGGCCAGGCTCTCCGTCAGCGCCTGCACGGTCTCGAGGAACACGGGGCCGGCGATGGTCGGCACCAGGGCCGCCACCAGCCGGCTTCGGTTCGATGCGAGCCCGCCCGCCATGAGGTTGGGCACGTAGCCGGTGCGGGCCACGGCGTCCTTCACGCGCTCCAGCGTTTCGGCGGACACCATGCCCGGATGGTTCAGCGCCCGCGACACGGTGATGGCCGAGACACCGGCCAGCTTGCTCACGTCGTTCAGCGTGATGCCGCCCGTTCCGCGGCGGGCGGTGCGGACCACGGGCTTGCTCGGCTCAGGGGCGGTTTTCATCGACCGATGTTATCGCAATCATGGCGATTTTCCGCCCTCGCCGAGCGGTCAGGACGAGGTCGCGCCGGTCACTGGCCGGATCGGAATGTACAGCTCGCCGCCAGCACTTCGGAACTCCGCGGACTTGTCCTGCAAGCCCTGCCGAAGCGCATCTTCTTCGCTCACCCCGCGCTGCGCCGCGTAGTCGCGCACGTCTTGCGTGATCTTCATCGAACAGAACTTCGGTCCGCACATGGAACAGAAATGCGCCTCCTTGCTGGAGTCCTTCGGCAAGGTCTCGTCGTGGAAGTCGCGGGCCGTGTCGGGATCGAGGGAGAGGTTGAACTGGTCGCTCCAGCGAAACTCGAAACGCGCCTTGGACAACGCGTCGTCGCGGGCCCGGGCCGAAGGGTGGCCCTTGGCGATGTCGGCGGCATGCGCGGCGATCTTGTACGCGATGATGCCGGCCTTCACGTCGTCGCGGTCGGGCAGGCCCAGGTGTTCCTTGGGTGTCACATAGCACAGCATGGCCGTGCCGAACCAGCCGATCATGGCCGCACCGATGGCGCTGGCGATGTGGTCGTAGCCAGGAGCGATGTCGATGGTCAGCGGGCCCAGCGTGTAGAACGGCGCCTCGTGGCAGTGCTTCAGCTGCTCCGTCATGTTGG
>JAQGNA010000719.1 GCA_028292075.1 Rhodoferax sp.
GCCCATGACGCGCCGTCCGCACTGCTCTGCCATTGCAGCGAGGGCGTCGGCGTGCCGGTGATCTGCGCGCTCAGGGTTGCACTTTGGCCTATTACCACGCTGACATCGCGCGGTTGCACGGCCACGGTGGGGACAGTCGGAACTGACAGGACCGTGAGCACCACCGTCTTCGTTGTCACGGATCCCTGACGATTGGAGATCAGGGCACGGTAGAGCTTGCCGCTGTTGGGGACGGTGGCCGCGATCACCAAAAAGTTCGGATTCGACGCGGTGCCCGTGTCAGCCCAGTTGGTTCCATCGGTGCTGGTCTGCCAGTTGTACTGCAAGGTGGAACCGGTGGCCGTGACGGAAAACGCGCCGTTCTGCCCTTCGGTCAGCGACAGGTCCAACGGCTGGACGCTGATCGCCGGCGCCTGTTCCGCTTCAGTGACAGTCAGCGTGGCGATGGAACTGGTGATGCTCAGAGCGGAGTTGGCCGCGCTCGTGACGCTGACCCGGAACTGCCTCCCGTTGTCTGCCATGACGACGTTGGTGACATTGATATCGGGGCTGGTGGCACCGGCAAGGTGTCGCCATGCCGCGCCGTCCCATGTCTGCCATTGGTAGGTTCCTGCGCCAGAGGCCACGACGCTGAACTTCGCCGCGGCACCGGGCACCACCGCCTGGTCGGACGGCTGAGAGGAAATCGCAAAAGTGTTGCCGGTGGGCGTTGATTCAGGGGTCCCCACGCTACCGCCTCCTCCGCAGGCGGTCAACCCTAACAGCAGGGAACAAAGAAATGCCACTATGCCAATCCGGAGCGTGAATAGATGTTTCATGTGAACAAATTTTTTTAAGAAAAAGAATGTACATGAAGCCTCTGAGAAATCTTGATAGATGCACAGAGCCACCTCGGAGAATTTGGGTTAAATGCACCATCGCCTTCGCTCTGGTCAGGTGACTGCGCTTAAGTAGCGGGCGGGTGCAAGACCCGGCCAAAACGCCCGCAGGCACAATACCCGCCATGCTGATCCACCCCCAAATCAACCCCATCGCCCTGCAGGTGGGACCGCTGGCCGTGCACTGGTACGGCCTCACCTACCTGGCCGCTTTCGCGCTGTTCATGTTCCTCGGCACGCGCCGCCTCCGGCACCAGCCTTATGCCTCCATCACCGGGCCTGGCGCCTGGTCGCGCAAGGACGTGGAGGACATACTTTTCCTCGGCGTGATGGGCGTGGTCATCGGTGGGCGACTTGGCTATTGCCTGTTCTACAAGCCCGGCTATTACTTGTCGAACCCGCTCGAGATCTTCTACGTGTGGCAAGGGGGCATGAGCTTTCATGGCGGCATGCTGGGCGTGATCGCGTCGATGGTCTGGTTCGCCCGATCACGGCACAAGCCCTGGTTGCAGGTGGCGGACTTCGTGGCGCCCTGCGTGCCGACCGGTCTGGCGGCGGGCCGGGTAGGTAACTTCATCAACGGCGAGTTGTGGGGCCGGCTGGCACCGCCCGATTTGCCCTGGGGCATGGTGTTCCGCGGCGCCGGCGACCTGCCACGCCATCCGTCGCAGGTCTACCAATTTCTGCTCGAAGGCCTTTTGCTGTTCGTGCTGCTTTGGCTTTACGCCCGCAAGCCGCGCCGACAGGGCGAGGTGGCCGCGGCCTTCCTGGTTGGCTACGGTGTGCTGCGGTTCATCGCCGAATTCTTCCGCGAGCCGGACGCCTTCCTCGGGCTGCTGTCGCTGGGCATGAGCATGGGTCAGTGGCTGTGCGTGCCCATGGTGCTGGGCGGCATCGGCCTGTGGCTGTGGGCCCGTAGGGATGGCGCCGCTGCGCGCCAGCACGCCGTTTAGAAGCTGACGTCGACCACCACGCTGTCGGTGTAGACGCCAACGGCGGGCGTGCCCTGGTTCTGGTAGACGCGTGCGGTGTATGGAATGGTCTGCACGGTCACCCCGTCTGCCGCGGCTGGCCCGCTAGCCCGCGCGATGGCCAGGTTTCCCCAGACGGTGTTGTCGGCCTTGTACAAATCGTAGGCCAGGCGGTTTGCGCCATTGCCCATCTGCCGGCGGCCGTTCAGCGGGGCGGTGCCGTTGCCCAAGCCGACCGTGTAGGTGAGGCTGCGCGAGCACAGTAGCGAAATGCTCTGCGACACCGTGGGGAACCCGCTGACCAGCGGCGCGCTGCCAAAAGACACTGACGGGGCAGTGATCAAGCAGTCGTTCGACACCGTCAGTGTCACCACCAACGACGACACGGTCGTCGCATTGTTGAGCGTGCCCAGGCAAAGTCCGAGCACGTTGACAAGTCCCTCACAGATGTTGGCCGCGGTCCATGTGACCTGAAGGGTGTCGGTGTAGGTGCCTGCGGGAATGTTGGCGCCGGGCGTGGTGCTGATGTAGACCGGCACCTGTCCGCCGGCTCCGTTGATCAGGCTGATGACATTCGCACCAATCAAATTCACCACGATCGCGCCGCCAGCATAGGTGGTCGTCATGCCGGCGTTGCTGAACACCTGGTAGGGAATGGCATTGGCGCCGCTTTTCAGGGTCAGGCCGGTCTGCGACGGTTGCAGCGTGCCCTTGAGCGAAGGCGTGCCTGACAAGGCTGACAGCACCACCGACCCGCAGGTATACAGAAAATTGCCGCTGCCCGTCACGGCGGAGCCGCCCTTGACCTGCTGCGTCGAGACGTTCCCGAGCGCGCCGCCGGTCGTGCTGGCGGTGCATGCCAGCGCCGACGGTCCGAGCACCGCGAAGAGCAAGCAGGGCAGGTGGCGAAACAGGCTACCGAGTCGCCGAAGCAACGATGTGAATGGATGGTCCATGTCAGTCGAGCAAGGTGGGCGTCGAGGTCCGGATCACCGTCGAACGGTCTGCCGGCAGGGTTTGGGGCGCTGAGTCTGCATGGCAGGCAAGCGGACCGATATGGACCGCCTGCACCATGTCCACACCCGTGGACATCGCGAAGTTCACCCGGCACGCGAGTTGGCCGGGCCCGCGTACCCGAAGTTCGTTGTCGGCCTGCAGGCCTTCGAAGTAGACCAGGCCGTCCCAGCCCACCACGGCGTGCTGCGCCGTCTGCACATGCTCGACGTGCCAGCCCAGCGGCAGGGGCCGGCCCTGCGCATCAACCAGCCGAATGCGTGCGGCCACGGTGCGTTCAATCTTGAAGAGGGCCAACGCTCCGCTGCCAGAGCGCACCGTGAGCCGCTGCGCCGATTGCCTGATCTGCAGGAAATCGGGCAGGCCGAGCACATCCACGTCGATGCGCGCGGGGTAGAAGCCGGGCACGCCGGGCACGAGCAGGTGGCCCGCGGTATTGGTGCGGCCGATCACCTGGTTCTCGTAGCGCACCGGCACGTTGGCCACGCCGTTGGTCGACACCAGCACGAAGGCGTCATTGATGCGGTTGGCCGCGTAGACGCCTCCGTCCATCACCACCACCGAGCCGGTGGCGCCGAGCCAGCTCGAGCCGGCACCGCCCTGCGTCGCCACGCCGCCCTGGAACTGCGCCACGTCGGTGCGCAAGACGCCGCTGGCCTGGCCGTAGTTCGCATTGCCGCGCCCCGGCGCACCGCTGCCGCTTTGCGCGAAGCTGACGTTCCAGCCGAAACCGCCGTCGGTCGGCGGCGTGCGGCTGTAGGTCGCCTGGCTGCCCATGCGGCCGCGCTGGCGGCTGGCGGCCAGGCTCGCCATTCCGCGGTCGCCGAATGCGAAGGTCAATTGCAACTGCACACTCAATTCGCCCTGGTCGATCGACCTGTTCAGGTTGAGCGCCAAGAAGGCATGGGCGCCGACCGATTTGCTGTACGACATGCTGAGCAGCCGGGTACGGTCGCCATCGGCGCTCAGCACGTCGAAGAAGCCTGCCGCCACCGCGCCGGCCTCGCCCATCGAGAAGCTTGTGTTGACCTGCGTGCTGCGCCGGCTCAGCGCGAGCCCGGGCATGTCGTGGTTGGACAGGTCGGCGTACCCCTGGTTGCGCGCCGTGTGTTGCGCGCCGAAGCCGAAGCTGCGGCCGTTGTACTGGTAGCCCAGGTTCAGCTGGTGGCCAGTGGTTCCGCGCACTGCGCTTTGGCTCCAGGCGGCATTGCCCACACCATAGCCGCCCAGCGCACCGAGCGCGCCGATGCCGATCACGCCCAGCGCCGGGGCCGCCTCCGCCCGGCCTTCAAGCGTGAAGCCGTCGGTCAGCCCGCGCCGGTAGGCGGCGCTGCCTGCGGCCGGGCCGTAGCCGAAACTCTTCACGCCGTAACCGCGACGCAACGCACCCAGTGCGACGCTGTAGTCGTCAAGGTTCTGCCGCAGCAGGGTATTGGCCACGTAGAACGGCGCGGTGGTAACCACCTGCCGGCCCAGCGCGTCCGTGGTCACCACCGATGCCTCGCCCGCACCATTGACGTAGGGCACGGTGTTGAGCGTGAACGGCCCAGGCTGTACCGCTTCAGCGCGGGCCCGGTAGCCGTTGATGAACAGGTCCACGGTCGACGGAACGGCGGCCTGGCCGGAGAAGCGGGGCAGCGGAAAGGTGATGAGATCGGGTCGCACGGCAAAGTTGCGCGCCAGTTGCACCCCGCCCAGACGCACCGCGCTACCCCAGGCCAGCGGTGCGGCGATCAGGTCGCCGGCGGTGGCGGTGCGTACGCGATCGGTGTCAGAGTAGGTGAAGCGCGTGTCGTAGCGCAGATAACCCTGCTGGTCGCCCTGGCCGGCATGGCGGAACACGCCGGTGTTGGCGAGCGCGCCCCACGCGCCGAAGGCACGTTGCTCGGTCAGAGCCGACACACTGCTGGCGCCGGCGTCGGACCGGGTGGCATACAGGTCGTAGTTGAATAGCGCGCCATCGCTGCTGACTGCGGTGAGCGGGCCGCGCAACGCGTCGTTGCCCAGGGTCTGGGCCGGAAGCCATTCGGGAGGCACGGAGATCATCAGGCGTTGACCCACGCCGTCGTAGGCCACCTGCACGCCAGGAATCTGGTCGAGCGACACGTCTGCATCGCCCAGCACGCCGGTGCGCACATGGAGCAGGCGCAGTACCGCCGCGCCGATATGGTAGTGGCCATCCCGCAGCACCACCTGCACCACCTTGCCGCTGGCGACCTCGTTGACCACCAGCTCCAGGAAGAGCAGTGTCTGTGCCGGCGTGCCGCGGACCTGGGGTGGCGGCAGCGGCTGGCTCTGGCTTTGGAGCGGAGCACCGGCCAGCGCTGCCGCCACGGCGGGCAGGCACCACATTTGCAATCCTGCGCAGGGGCCGTGTGGGTGGGCCAGGC